>NZ_JBLZRT010000166.1:0-4696 GCF_048564745.1 Microcystis sp. | reverse complement strand
AAAATTGGGGAATTGTTGACTGTATTTCTTTTATTGTAATGGAAGAGCGTAGAATAACGGAAGCATTAACAACGGATATTCATTTTCAGCAAGCTGGTTTTCGAGCTTTGTTGAGAGATTAATCTCAGGGCAGGCGATCGCACTTCTAAAAATAATCGCACTTTCAACAGCCAAAGTGATCGCATTCATAAATATCCCAAAAATCAGATAATTACGGTGAATAACAATCAATTAGGTGCGTTACATTTCATTAACGCACCCTACAAGATCCACGATCGCACTGGCTGCTTGACAACCCCCCCTGAACGGTTACAAAAAATATTGACAAAAAGATAACGATACGCTAAAGTATACATAGAAGTGATTGATATAGGATGAAAAAACAGTGTCTGATTTCTTCCAAGATTTTAAAGATCCTCTAGAGTTTGCTCATAAAGTTGCAGATCAAGTAACTAACAATTCTTCTCTGCAACAGTCCGTACAAAGTGCAGTACAACAAAATACTGCTCAAGCAGGACAAGCATTAGGAAATGTAATAGTAGGTGGAGCGGCGGCTGTGGGGAGTACTACAGTCGGAGTAGCGGCTGTGGGAGCAGTTACACAAGCTGGAATAATGACAGGAGGTGCTCTTGCTACTCTGGGGACAGCGGCCGCGGGTTCTTGCCCTACTGTGGGTACAGTTATTTTGGCAGCATCTGCTGTTAATCCAGTTGTCTTGGGTACCGTTGCGATTGCAGGGGCAGTCTGTGTGGTTGCCAAAGTTCTAAATGATTAGTTAGTGATCGCACTTTATGGTATTGAGACAGGACTTACGATAAAGCACTAGATATAGCGCGTCTGCGTAAGCCCTCTTTCATCCAGGCTGAGAGTGCGATCGCTGATCTTAATAGTACTACAGATCGGCGATCAAGAAATATTCTGGATAGGACTATTTCAATAACTCGATCTCCCCTGGTCGCCAAGTCTTATCAAAGCAAGGCTCAAGCGGGCCATAAAGCCGAAGAATCCTATTCCAACCCGTGCCCGGATTTGTCTGTACCCAGTTATTTTCCTTACCAGCAGGCGGTTTCGGCCCGAAATAAATATCCACAGAACCATCAGCATTAACTAAAAGTCTCTTTGTCTGACTACCGACACTGGGAAACTGTTGATCCGTCTGAATCTGCGATCGCGTCTGGTTACTGTCAAGAATCACTGACCAGAATAGTAGCACGCTAGGATGTGTTAGCGTAACGCAGAATAATTACAAATTCGTCATGATTAAAAGCAAAAAAGCGCGTTAAGTAACTATTTTTTCAGTCAAGACGGCAATTAGCGATCGCCTCTCCTCATCCCCAAAAAGCGATCACACCATGAGAAGAAAACCTGATCGCACTAAAGTCCAAAATAATCGCAAATCAGATAATTATCGTTAAAAAAACAATTTGGTAAGTTACATTTTATTAGCGTACCCTACACGATCACCGACCATACTAACCGGTTGCTTGTCGAGAGCAATTTCAAATAAAAATTCAGGGGCAAAGTCTGCTCCGTTTGGCCATTCTATTGTCCGACTATTGACATATACTTTTTGAAATAAGCTTTTATCTTTTAAGGGTTCAAAGATTTCTCCATACAATTCTTGTTCTAAATCTACAATCCCTTCTATTCCATTATTAAAGGTTAGCTTTAATTGATACTTATCCAGATATTCCACACAGATAACATGAAGAAATAGCTCCTTTTTAGGGAAGGGGATCGATTCTGTTAAGAGGTTTTCTTTGACGCGCATTTTCCCAGTTCTCCAATAGTTCAGATTGGTGTAGATCAAGCCACTCCCATATTAGATTTAGTCCTCTTTTGGGCATTTGACCACAAACTTCACCTGTGTGAATCATTATAACTGCTTCATAATCTTGATACTCGGCATGGATATGAGGCGGATTGTGATCGTTATAGTTCATGGTGATTTTTATTCCATAGAAGCTTGATAGAGTGGGCATGAGTAAGAATAGTAATAAAGGTTGCTTTCTAAAAGTTTTCCCCCTATTGTAAGCGATCGCCCTTGGCGTTCCTATCCCAAGCAATGACAATTTTAAAGTTTAATCAACAAAATAACAGCGATTACATTGAGCCTAGTCATAGTGAAATTTACAACTAATAATAATAATTTTTGTCTCTGTTGGTTCCCCAATCCAATACATCT
This sequence comes from Microcystis sp., assembly GCF_048564745.1. Classification (NCBI taxonomy): domain Bacteria; kingdom Bacillati; phylum Cyanobacteriota; class Cyanophyceae; order Chroococcales; family Microcystaceae; genus Microcystis; species Microcystis sp. The sequence goes on along the minus strand of NZ_JBLZRT010000166.1, from coordinate 2,511 downwards.
GTCTGTCTTTGTCGCAGTTGTTTGGCCGTTTCTTCTAACCAAGCAAGATAGTCTTGTTCGTATAAGTCTTTAGCGCTGGTCAGGTATTAGGTTTTTATTTTTTTGACGCTTATCTAACCTGAAAAAAGAGGGTTTGCAGGCAGGCACGGATTCCCATTATATATATAAGTATCTGTCAAGTGCGGGGATTTGTCAAGGGTTTTGACAGTAGAAAGGGAGAAAACTTTTAACAATACACTTGTTCTAGCATAGCGGTAGTGAGAGATTTTTGGCCGTGATAATAGAGACGACGATTGAGACAACCGATCGATTTAACATAGGTAGATAGGGTTCCCAGATCATGGGAAATAATTAAAATAGTCATCCACTCATTCAATTCTTGCAACAGGGAAAAAATACTAGCACGCATTTGGGGATCGACACTAGCAGTGGGTTCATCTAAAATCAAGAGACGGGGTTCTACCGCTAAAGCGCGAGCGATATAAACCCGTTGGCGCTGTCCTCCCGAAAGTTCGGCAATCGACCTTTTTTTCAACGCTAACATTCCCACACTATCTAAAGCTTTATCTACCCTTAACTCATCTTTTTTACTATAGCCTTGCCAGAGTTTTTTGCTGCTCAATCTCCCCATTTTCACCACCTCACCCACAGTGATGGGAAATGAGCGATCGCATTCGACAAACTGCGGCACATAACCGACTAATTCCCGACCTTTTTGGACACTTTGCCCCAAAATACTGACTTCTCCCCGCCAAGGTTTAATTAATCCCAGTAAAACCTTAAGGAGGGTAGTTTTTCCTCCTCCATTCGGGCCGATAATTCCCAGGAAATCTAATTCTTCAATGGTTAAATTAATATCTTCGAGGATAGGTTCCTGTTCGTAGCCGGCCCAGAGATTATTAATGGTAATGATCGTTGACATATACAAGCAATTACTGATTTAAAACTGTGGCCATTTTTTGGGAAACTTGTCGCAGGTTTTCACTCCAATTTTCAGCAAAGGCACTGATAGGGATTACCTGTCCCCCAATTTCCCTAGCAATAGTTTCGGCACTTTTCTGACTAAATTCTGGTTGAGTAAAAATAACTTTAATATTCTCTTTTTTGGCCTGTTTGATTAGTTGACTTAACTGGGCAGCACTGGGTTCATTACCGTCGATTTCGATCGCAATCATCTCTAAACCGTAATCTTGGGCAAAATAGCCCCATTCGGGATGAAATACCATAAATTTTTTGTTTTTAATCCCTGCCAAGTTTTGCCGAATTTCTTGATCTAATGCGTCTAATTCCTGACTGAATTTTTCCAAGTTAGCTCGATAGATAGCTTCCTGACCCGGATCGAGTTGTGCTAGGGTTTGATAAATAGTCTTTGCCTGTGCTTTGACTCGTTTTGGGGATAACCAAATATGGGGATCTAGGGTGTTTTTTCCAGCTTGCTCTGTTTTTGCCTTGGCATGATCATGATCGTGATTATGATCATGGTTATGATCGTGATCATGTTCTGCTGTCAAAGGGATTTTATCTACTCCTTGACTGGTATCGACGATTAACATCTGTTGGTTAACACTGTTTAAGCGATCTTTCCAGGCATCTTCTAAGGATACACCGATTTTAAAGTAGGCTTGCGATCGGGCTGTGGTTTTTAATTGTTCGGGTTTTGGTTCATAGGTGTGCGGATCTGTCCCGGGTTGAATCATGGCATTAACACTGACTCTATCACCGCCGATGCGTTTGACGAAATATTCCTGCGGTACGATACTCACTGTCACCTGTAAGGGTGTCTTTGCTTCCTCTTCCTTGACCGAGGGACCACTACAAGCTGTTAAGCTGGCTATAGTCAGGGTTAAAGTGATCGCTGTTAACTGGAATTTTTTACCCATCGGATTAACTGAGTCTGATTATGATTCTGATCTTATCACAGTCGGTGAGAATCGTTATCATTCTGAAAATATTTCGGTATAGATGTACTGGTTTTTCGTCCTTCGATCTTTCGCTCCCAATTAAAAATTTTCTCTTGCTAACTAACGCTTGACATGATATTATATAGATAATGGAAAATCCGTGCGCCTGCGACCCCCCTCTGGTCAAGTCAAATAAAGCCCAAAAAAATTAACCCCAAAAAGTAGTGGGTAAACTGGAAACTGATACTCGTTAAGACTGCACCGGAGTGCCGGAGTTGGGAGAGGAAGCCTGAGCATTTGTACTAAAAATCCCAAGAGGCGGTTTAAATTCAGTAGAGCTTAACTAGAGCTTGCTGAATAAATCTAAAAACCGTGTTGGGTAAGACTTTTAGACTTTTTGGGAAATCAAAAAGTACCGTATCTGGGAGTGATAGGGGGGAAAATTCCGGGACTTTTTCCCTGAAAATTAGGTAATTGACCGCCTGAAAATGGGTAAAACCCTACACCCCACACCCTACACCCCACACCCCACACCCGTTCGGACCTCGGCGTGAGCTCGGTCGAACGCTGAGCTCACGGCCGAAGCCCACACCCCACACCCTGTCCCCAC
>NZ_JBLZRT010000165.1:0-1049 GCF_048564745.1 Microcystis sp. | reverse complement strand
AAATTGGGTGTAACGTAAAAATGGAATGAAGGGCGTCAGCTGGTGCTGCTGAGGCTTCCGATCTCACGCGCTGAGCCCAGTCTTTCGACCAGAAGCCGGCATTGACCTATGGCCGCATTCAAGCTATCCGGATTTGATGAGGGGCATGCGTCAATTCGGGAACCTGGGGGAGCGACAATGCTGGACGGCCTGATGGCACTCCGCTAGTCTGCTATCGCTACCTCAGCGAATCATTCAGGATCGATAATGGAATATCTTACGCATATATTTACGTTTTTAGCGGGTCTAGGCGCGGGTTGGACTGCGAAAATCGTAGTTAGTAAAATTCAAATGAATAATTCGCACTCCAGAAAAACTGTGCAAAATAATAATACTGTTCATGGCGATATGTCGGCTGGCGACATGAATAAAAATAATCGGCAGTAAGCGACGTGTCTGATCAGTCAAATAATATCGTACATGGTGATATGGCTGCGAGAGATATTAATAAGCTTAATATTGATATGCGCCAGGGTACCACTCTGAATGAATTAACCTTGCTTTATGCTCGTCTTCGTGCGGCGGAGGTTGATGAGAAAGATGGTAGTGGCTTCTGTGAGAAACTGAATCATTATCTAGCCGCCCCTACTGAGGGTGACGTTCGTGGGCTTGAGGCAAAGCTCCGCGAGAGCGGTCGAACTGATCAGCTCTATTTTGCTATGGGTCAAAAAGAGCAAGCGGCTAAGATGGTAATGCGGCAGCAGTCTTCTAGAGTTGCGCAGAGAATTTATACGATTTTATTGGATGAGCTCCATACAAACTACATGCTTGTGGTTACCCCGGTGATAGAGGCCGGCGGGGATCGCGTAGTAGTTGATGCGGCAATTAATGGTATCCTTCATAATATATGTTCGATGCTCGGTGAGAACTTTCTGGAGATTTCAGTTAAGGACTTGTTGGGGTTGTTGTATTTTCTTGGGGGTAATTGTCATATAAGGTGGGACAAGTATGCTGATTTACCATCCGGCCTATGATGCATATCATTGCGTATTTCGAATGCTTTCAATCTT
>NZ_JBLZRT010000164.1:0-18304 GCF_048564745.1 Microcystis sp. | reverse complement strand
AAAAGCTTGGATTGAGTGATAAAACCGAAAGTAACGCCCGATTTTAGTAGAGAGTTTCCCTTAAAAAATCCCAACTTAGTAGATTTACAAAAATGAGATGTACCCCTTTCAGTTATCAGTTATCAGTTATCAGTTATCAGTTATCAGATTTGAGTTTTAAGTTAGCAGTATTAAATAGAAGTTTCCTACTGTTTTTTCACTGATTACTGTTTACTGATTACTGAAAAAGCTGGTAACTAATATCGATCCTATAACAATTTCTCTAATTTGGGATCGGTTTGTAATTGCTTGAGAACTTGTTTAATATCTTGGGTACGATCTTTGTGGACAACGAGAGTCGCTTTCCCGTCGCGAACAATTACCAGATCTTTTAAACCAATAGTAACGATCACTTCCTCCTCATCACTAGCATAGATAATAGAGCCTTCCGTATCCAAACCGACATGATTGGCCAGTTCAATATTTTTGCCCTTTGCTTCTAGTAATCTTTCCAGAGAATTCCAATCTCCCAGATCATCCCAACCGAAATTAGCGGGTAAAACGTAAGCGAGTTGGGTTTTTTCCATCAAAGCATAATCGATACTTTTTTTCTCTAAATCCTCATAGGCAGCGATGCCCCGATCGATCAGAGGCTGTAAAATATTATTAGCGTGGGTTTTTAGCTCCTCTAAAACCACTTGTCCCTGAAAGATAAACATTCCGCTATTCCAGCTAAAAAGTCCCGTTTCTAGGAATTTTTCGGCCGTGGTGCGATCGGGTTTTTCCGTAAAACGACTCACTTTATAGACGGGTAAACCATTAAATTCGCCTTGATTTTCTCCCTGTTCGATATAACCGTAACCGGTGGAGGGATAATCGGGTTTAATCCCTAAAGTAACGATCGCTTTTTGGCTGACGGCCACTTCTACGGCCCCTTTTAAAGTGTTAATATAAGCCTCTTGATTACCAATATAATGATCGGCAGGAAAAAAACCGATCGCCACTTCCTTACCATAACGTTTTATCACTTCTAAAGTAGCCCAAGTCACAGCCGGGGCCGTATCCTTGCCCACCGGTTCCACTAATAGGTTACTCTCCGGTAAATCGGGCAGTTGTTCGCGGACACCATCAGCGATCGCACTAGCGGTAATTACCCAGAGATTTTCCCAACCTGCCCCTAAAGATAATAGACGATCGGCTGTTGCTTGTAAAAGACTGCGACCACTACCATCAAGACAGAGAAACTGTTTCGGACGCGCTAGACGACTGAGGGGCCAAAAACGTTCCCCTTTACCACCGGCGAGAATGACTGGAACAAGCGACTGATTCATAAAAAATTGACACTTATCGGTTAAGTTGAACCGATTGTATCAGACGGCAGCGAGCGTTTTCCTGATTCAAAGCTAGAAAGCGGGCAAATAACCCGCTTTCTAGCAAAAATAACCGAAATATTGCGATTAGAAATTCATTTCGGCCGCTTGTACTGTTTCCACTTGTTTTTTCTTAATAACTAAGAGGATTTGGCAGAGCATAATGCCACCGAGGAATAAAACCAATCCTTTGATCCGGCCGGGATTTTGTAGGACAACTTCCGTCTCTTTTTGACCAAAACCGCCAACATTGGGGTTACTGGTTAAAAATTGTCCCACTTCGATGGCTTGACCTTCCGAGACGATTAACTCAGGACCTGCGGGAATATTTTCCACCACGGGGCCAGCTTCAGAAGTGATGGTGACTTCATAACCACCGGCTTCGGTTTTGCTGATCTGGCTAATTGTACCTGCGGTAGAAGCTTTGAAAGCGTTATTATTGCTCGGTTCACCGGTGGGGTACACTTGACCGCGACCGCGATTGGCCCCTAAATGCACAGCATATTTACCGAAGTGAATACCTTTATTTTGGCTAGGATCGGGGGCCAGGACGGGGAAAACGATTTCTTTGTATTGATCCCCGGGTAAGGGGCCGACGATAACCACGTTATCTTGACCTTCTTTGTAGGATTGGAAATAGACTCCACCGAGTTTTTCCTGCATTTCTTCGGGAATGCGATCGGGGGGGGCGATTTTAAAACCATCCGGTAGCATTAAGACTGCACCGACGTTTAAACCCCCCTTGGATCCGTCGCCTAACACCTGTTGACTGGCGGGATCGTAGGGGATTTTTACCACTGCTTCAAAGACGCTATCGGGTAATACCGAGTGGGGGATTTCAATTTCGGCGGGTTTTTGGGCTAAATGGCAGTTCGCGCAGACAATCCGACCTGTGGCCTCTCTGGGGGTTTCTGGGGCGGTTTGTTGCGCCCAAAAAGGATATGCTTGGGCAGATTGGGGGTTAATGACATCGCTGGTTAGGAGTAGGGAAACGGTAGCGATCGCCACGAGGACGGCTTTCACTAGGGCCTGTCTGTGGACTTGCGGGAAGCTTAAAAAGTTGAATGTTCTCATCTCTATCGGTTGAATAATTCCAAATCTCGTCACATTGAATAATCTAGGACCACCAGGGTTCTTCACCGGTGCGGAAGTCGGTTTCCGTCCAAGTGGAGAAGACGACTTTATCATTATCGGTGACGTTGGCATGGGCGAGGGCTAAGGATAGAGGCGCTGGACCGCGAACTACTTTTCCTTCGGCATTGTACTGGGAACCGTGGCAAGGACACATGAATTTTTCTTCGCTGGCATTCCAAGGCACCACACAACCTAAGTGGGTACAGACGGCGTTAATTCCGTAGTTGGCCAGGGTTTTGTCCTCTTGGACGACTAAATAGGTGGGGTCGCCTTTTAAACCTTGGGCTAATGTGCGATCGCCAGCGTTATGGCTGGTCAGAAATTGACTGACAATCACATCATTGCCTAGGGCATCTTTAGCGGTGACACCGCCACCCGTACCACCGGCCGAGGGGGGAATAAAATACTTAACAATCGGATACAAAGCCCCCGCTGCTACTCCGGTAATTGTACCAAAGGTCAACAGGTTCATAAATTGACGACGACCCAAATCGGGAACATCTGTACCGGAAACTTGACTCATTGCTCCTTATCTCCAAATGTAAATTTTTGTAAACTAATTCTCATCTAAGGGCGATTTTGTGCATCTCGATCAAGACGAAAACCCAGAGCTTAAAGAAGGTTTACAAGGGCTGTATTAGATTATTACAGATATTGAGTCACGGACAATTGCCACAGCAAAGCTGCCCCCAATGCGATCGCTGTTTGCTCGCTTTCAGTGCTAGAGGCAAATTATTAAAAAATTGACATAATGGCGGCTTGTCTGTTTACTTGACAGTTACGCTTCCTATCAGTCATACTATTAAAAATAGTTCAAAAAAACCAAAGATTAGGTTATGTGACTCTAACCAACACAATCAACTATTACCGGTGATTTACTCAAGATGATGACAGCTAATTCTGCTTATGAATTGTTAGAATCTGCTTATGATAAACTCGATTTTAGTCAAGGCGACTTAGTGAGTTCAAAAGTGTCATTGTCAGAAATAACTTTAGAAGAGTGGATAGAAAAAGGAGATTGGTTAGAATTAGCCAAGCAAGTTGAAGCAGAAAAAGTTTTTTTTGTTAATAATAATCCTGTGATTATTTTTGCTAAATGCGATACTCAAGAAGATGAAAAAGTACGGCAAATCTTTAATAAAATATGGTGTATGGCTAGACCAAGTTACCTATTTTTAGCGAAAGAAGGTGAACTAGCTATTTACGATCTAACCAAACCACCTGCTAGAAGTATAGAAGATTGGAAGGAAAATAATAGACCGTTAGAAGTTGCCCAAAACATACTTGAAGTAACTTCAAAACTTTATCAATACAGACGGGAACAAATTGAATCAGGGAAGCTTTTTGAGGATGAGCGTTTTGAAACATCTAATCAACGTGCTGATCAATCACTGATCAAAGATTTAAAAACAGTTCGTTTAGCCTTAATTCGTGAAGGATTAAGCGAAAATAAACGTAAATATGCTCATGCTTTAATTGGTAGATCAATTTTTATTCGCTATTTGGAAGATAGAGGAATTTTAACTCAAGAGTATTTTGAAGCAATAGCACAAAACAATGCAACATGGAAAGCCTTACTTAATGCTCCTGACGATCAGTTAAATATGGAAATTGAAGCTAAACAACATTATATCAAAATATTAAGTGATAAAAGTTTTACCTATGCTTTATTTAATCGGTTGAGTCAAGATTTTAACGGAGATATGTTCCCTTCTGATGAACAAGAAGCGGAATCTGTTGAGCAACAGCATTTATCTCTCTTACAAGAATTTTTACAGGGAAATATTGATCAACAAAAAAAATTATTTTTCTGGGCCTATAAATTTGATATAATTCCTATTTCTTTAATTAGTAGTATTTATGAAGAATTTTATCATGAGTCAAATACAGAAAATATTGATAATGGGACGCATTATACACCGAGTTCATTAGTAGAATTTGTCTTGTCTAAAGTTTTAACGTCAGATTGTTTGACAACTCATCCCCGTATTCTTGATCCTTGTTGTGGTTCAGGAATCTTTTTAGTGGAAGCATTTCGGAGAATTGTGAGACATCGAGTCTATCAAAATCAGGGACAGCGATTAAGTTGGCAAGAGTTAAGAGAAATCTTAAAAAATCAGATAGCTGGGATAGAAATTAATTCAGAAGCTATCAGAATTACTGCATTTAGTCTATATCTTGCTTTATTAAATTATCAAGAGCCTCGAAACATTTTATCACAAATTAAACGAGGTGAAAAATTACCCTTTTTAATTTATCAAGCGAATGGGTTATCTGAGGATAATCACTTTAATAATTTAGTCTGCGATAATGCTTTTCAAGAATTTTCTAACTCAGAGGATGTGATATTATCTAGAAATTTTAGTAGTCAATGTGCTGATGTTGTTGTCGGTAATCCTCCTTGGGGATCTCCTAAAACGAAGGATAAAAAAGGCACAAAAGACTTAAATATCGCTTTACAATGGTGTCAAGAACGTGATTATCCAGTCGGAGATAAAGAACGTTCTCAAGCGTTTATCTGGAGAGTATTTGATTTTTTAAAAGATAATGGATGGTCAGCATTAGTGGTATCAACAGGTATTTTATTTAAGACCCATGATAAAAGCAAAGAATTTAGACAAAAATGGTTAAACAGTGTCTTATTAAAAGAAGTTGTCAATTTTGCTCATGTTCGTGATATTTTCTTTAAATCTGGTAATAAAAACCAATCTAGTGCCTCAATTTCTCCTTTTGCTTCAATTATTTTTCAGAAAGTCAATCAGACAGAGTTAACCTTAAAAGATCAAGTTGTCACTTATTGGTCTGCTAAAAAAACAGCTATGATTAAAAATGTGCAAGCTGTTATTTTGAGTGTTATGGATCGTCGTGGTATCAGACAAAGTGAACTATTTTATAATGATTCTTTATGGAAAATTTATTATTGGGGAAATCATCAAGATGCTGGTTTAATTCAAGGTATAACTTTAGCTCCAGCATTAAAAGAATTACATGATCCTAACAATAGTGGTCAAGGGTTTACAACTGGAAGTGCTTATTCAGCACCACAATGGCTATCTGAATATCAAAATCTACCGATTCCCAAATTTCAACGTTATTCTTCTATTCAAAAAGACTGGTTTACATCATCTCCCAAAAAAGTGCATCGTATAGCGAATGAATCTTTATTCTATGGTGAAAGATTATTGATTAAACATGGCATTAGTCAAGCATCTAGAAAAAAAGGAGAAATTATTGCTCGATTAGAATCAGAAAACTTCAGTTTTACAAATTCAGTAAATTGTATCAAGTTACATGATGCTGAAGAATGGAAATATAAAATTATATTAGGAACTTTATGGTCTTCATTATCTCGTTATTACTTTTTTCTGACTTCTAGCAAATGGGGAATATGGCATGATGGAATTTATAAGGATGAATATTTAAGTTTGCCGATTATTTTTCCAAAGGATCAAGGTATTCGGGAAAAAGTTATCGATATTGTTGAGCAATTACAGAATTGTAATCCTATAAAGTATAGTATTGAACATCCTGAAGGAAAAACTCCAGAAAAAATAGAAGCACAACTCACTGAATTAGAATATCAATTAGATGAGGCAATATTTGATGTCTATGATCTCACCATTGCTGAACGGGATCTCATTCGTGATATGTGTGATGTAGGGATAGAGTTTTACTATAATCATATCAACAGTAAAGCAGTAAAACCTGTTGAAAGCTATCCTCAACAAAATCAAGGACTTCTCAACGATATTAATAAAAACCGTCAAACTCAAAAAGAATTAGAAGGTTATTTACAAGCCTTTTTAGATATTTGGAATCGAGAATTAGAACCTGATGGTGAATTCAGTTGGCAGATTATTCGTCCTCAATTTCAGGGGTTAGAAAATCCTATGTTAGCCGTTATTTTCTCTACACAAGAGTATGGAGAAAAACCTCAACCTGTCTCCCAATCAGAGCAAAAACAATGGATAGAAATTATTGATCAATTAGCAAGACAAGAAAACGGTTTATTAGTTCCCTATAATAGCCATCAAATTTATCTTGATGGTTTAGTTCGTTCGGTTTCTGATACAGAAATCATTATTATTAAGCGTAATGAACGAAGATTCTGGACTCGTAGCATGGCGCGTGAGGATGCGGAGGCAACAATGCTTCAAATTATTAACTTACAAGAATCTCAAGAAAGGCTCTAAACTTATGGCAAAACCAAGTTTATTAGAAAAAGATATATGGGGTAATCATGAAAAGAGAGTTTTGGAGCTTTTTAGTCGTGCTTTGAAATTACTTCAAGAAAGCACAGATTTGCCGTATAAAGAAGATGATTTAAGTCGTCAGCTTTTTATGTTAGTTCGTAGGCTAAATTGTCAGAATGATAAACAAGGGCTTTCCTGTTCTCCCATATATCAAGGTCAAAATCAGCCTGTTAGTGATGATGCAAGTCGATCTAGACGAGAAGACAAAAAACCTGATTTTCAGTGGGAAATGCGGGATTCACATGAGATAAATCCTGAGAGGATGTCTAGGTACTATACTTTAGAAGCTAAACGATTAGGTTCTCCTCCGTCAAAATTTCAAAAAGATTATGTTTTAAAAGGCATACAAAGATTTATTTTAGCTGAATGGGGTTATGGAAAATCCGTCAGTTCGGGAGCAATGATTGGTTATATTCAAAATATGGAATTAAAAGAAATTTTAAATAAAGTTAATAAGCATTGTTCACAACTAACCATTATAGATTTAACTTTATCGCCGGAAGGATGGCAAAATGATGTGAGTCGTCTTGACCATCAACTAGAACGTCCTGATGTGCCACCTAGTCCATTTAATTTAAGACATCTATGGGTAGATTTACGAAGTAAAAAAACTGATAACAATGACGATACCTCATCATAAAAATTTATTCAAATTCTCCATTAAACGCTCATGAATCTCATCACCCCAAAACCGAAATAAGGACAACCCTAGACGATTGACCCTTAAAAACGCATCCTCAGCATCATAAACGGCTAATTCTCACTGATTCTGACTCATTAAAATCATCAATCTACCTTTTAAGTCAACTCTTAGAAATTGCTAAAATAGGAGTAGAAAAAGCGATAGAAACCGATGAAGAAACGGCAACCGCTTGGATAAACCAACAACTAGAAAGCTTGGGAGTAAACCTAATCTGATGAACACAAAAATAAATCTACCAATGGAACAAATTAAAGGATTTTGTCAAAAGTGGCAAGTCACCGAATTGGCATTATTTGGTTCAGTTTTACGCGAAGATTTCCGTTCAGATAGCGATATTGATATTTTAATTACCTTTTCCCCAACTGCTAAACGAGGTTTAACCGAAACCCTACAAATGCGCGATGAACTGCAAGCAATTTTTGATCGAAAAGTAGATTTAATTGTGAAAGCAGCACTCAAACGGAGTGATAACTGGCTAAGATGTAAAAACATTTTAGAATCAGCACAGATTATATATGCCTCATTGTAAATGCTATCAGACGTATTTTGCGCTATACTGATGGAAAAATAAATTAACAGAACTTTTGAAAGCGATCGCACATTTACTCTAAGAGTGCTTTAAAAGCAAAATCCAAACAACTCTTAGAAATTGCTAAAATAGGAGTATAAAAAGCGATAGAAACCGAGGAAGAAACGGCAACCGCTTGGATAAACCAACAACTAGAAAGCTTGGGAGTAAACCTAATCTGAACAACACAAAAATAGAACTACCCTGGATTTTTACCAGAGGTTTATTTTTAACGGGGGAGAATGTCAACCCTCACTCCCAGACTCAACAGTATGGCCGACTTCGCTGATCCATTGGGCAATTTCTGCGCGGGATGCGGTGGTTTCTACCGTGACGATTTTATTGGCTACATCCACCGATATTTGGGCTGCTGGTTGCTGATTATTAATCGCTTTAGTAATGGTATTAGCGCAACCTTCACAGGCAATACTAGGCACTTTTAGGGTAATTGTCATTGTTGTAACTCCAGTAACTTCATAGCTAAAAACTAGCATAAATTGTCAGGGGTAGCTGATTTTTTAAGAGTTTATTTACCATTTCAGCACTGCCGCTTCGATCCCCTGTTCCCGACGCAGTTTACTATCTTTTTCTAGCCATTGGATGACCTGTTTATGGGTTAGTTCTTCTAGGGTTACTCCCGTATCTTCGGCGATTATTTTTAGTAAGCGTAGGGAAGAAATCGTTAAACGAGTCAGGAATTTTTCGGGAGAAGTTAAGAGGGCAGCGTCCACATCTGCGGATTCTTCTGGGGTTAAAAATTGTCTGTTTTCGATCATAGTTTTATTTGGTTTCCATCCAATTGTCACCGGCTTTAATTTCTACCAAGAGAGGGATCGTCAAGGAGACAGCTTCTTCCATAGTCGTCTTGATTTTTGACTCTAGGGATGGCCATTCTTCCCTCGGTACTTCCAAGACTAATTCATCATGGACTTGCAGCAGTAATCTCGCTCGATAATTTTGCAGTACCTCAGCCAATTTTACCATCGCTACTTTAATAATATCAGCACTGGAACCCTGAATGGGCGCATTAGCGGCCGATCTTAATAATTGTGCTTCCTCGTTGTTGAGTTTGAGGCTATCTAAATCGATGTCATGTAAGGACAGTCCCCGCAGTCTTTTTAAGAGGGGATTATCGAAGTTAAAATAACGTCTTCTGCCCAAAATTGTTTCCACATATCCCTGAGCGATCGCTTGTTTTTTGCTATTCTCTAAATACTCAAATACTTGGGCATAACGTTGATGATATTTTTCAATAAATTTTCTGCCCTGTTCTACGGTTAATTTCGATTCACGGGCGAATTTTTGCGCTCCCATGCCATAAATAACCCCGAAGTTAATTGTTTTTCCTAAACTGCGTTCTTCGGGGGTAATTTCCCTTTTATCAAAGAGCAATTGAGCGGTGACTTTATGAACATCTTGATTACTACGATACGCTTCTAATAAAACTGGTTCTTGACTGAGATGAGCGAGAATTCTTAACTCGATTTGTGAGTAGTCCGCTGATACTAATAAGTAACCATCTTCGGGTATAAAAGCTTGACGAATTCGTCTGGAAAATTCACTGCGAATGGGGATATTTTGTAGGTTAGGATTGGAGGATGATAAGCGTCCGGTGCTGGTGATGGTTTGATTAAAATCTGTATGTACTCGTGCGGTTTTTGGTTCGGCTAATTTCGGTAAAGCATCCACATAGGTGGATTTTAATTTGGATAAGGTGCGATGTTCAAGGATATAATCAACTAAGGGATGATCTCCTTGTAGTTTCTCTAAAACACTTTGATCGGTAGAGTAACCTGTTTTAGTTTTTCTGGATTTTTTGCGATTGAGTGCCAATCGATCGAAGAGGATTTCACTTAACTGTTTAGGAGAGCTAAGATTAAAAGTTTCTCCGATAGATTCGTAGGCATTTTTTTCTATGTCTGCTAGGTCTCTTTCTAGTTGCTGGGAAAAGTTTTTTAGATAATTGATATTAATTTTTATACCATAATTTTCCATCTGCCACAACACCATGACTAAGGGAGATTCTATTTCAGAGAATAATTGATACAAAGGGGGAATTTTAGTTAATTCTGCCTGTAATTTTTCTCGAAGTAAATAGGTAGCGTAGGCATCTAATCCACAGTAGTTAGCAGTGGTGTTAATATCTAAATCAGCGATGGTTTTTCCCGTAGGAATACCGAGACTTTTATAACTAAGGGAAGTGATACCGTCTAAATAGCGATCGCATAAATCTTCGAGATTATGAGTTAGTTCGGGATGGAGGACATAACTAGCCACCATAGTATCAAAAACTAGACCTTTAACGGTAATTCCTTGATGATAAAAAACATCAATATCAAATTTCGCATTCTGGAAGACTTTCGGATAATTATCACCCGCTAAAATTGGGCGTAATTTTTCGAGGACTATCTCTAGATTTAAATTATCACCGCTCTGGTGGCCGATAGGAATATAGGCCATAGCATTTAATTCTTTTCCCCAACAGCAACCGATCCCGACCAATTTGGCTACACGAGGATTTAAATCCGTGGTTTCGGTGTCCCAAGCGACGGGAAAATGTGGATTAGTAAAAGTTGTTAATTTTGCCAGTAAAGCATCTAACTTAGGAATAGTATCAATAATTTCCGGAGCAATTAGAACTGGTGGAGAAATAGGGGGTAAATCAAACAGAGACAATTGATTAGAATCAGCATCGCTAGTTAATTCTAGGGTAGTAGTGCCACCTAGATGCTGTTGAATTTGATCGAGTTTCTGGAGAATTTTCTTTAATTCTAATCTTTCCAATAAAGCTTTAACTAAACGCCGATCAAAACCTCGGAGGCGAAATTTCTCCTCTTCGAGGCTAACGGGGGCATCAAGGGCAATTTTGGCTAAATAGCGAGAACTTTCGGCGGCGGTTTTTCCCTCTAATAATTTAGTTTTTACCATTCCCTTAATCGATTCCAGATTGGTATATATATCGTCTAAGTTATCGTATTTTTTTAATAAATCTATCGCTGTTTTTTCGCCAATTCCGCGCACCCCGGGGATATTATCAGACTTGTCACCGCAAAGAGCTTTAAAATCTACTACCTGTTTTGGTGTCACCCCTAACTTTTCCGTGACAGCTTGGGAATTAAATTCTGTATAACCCTGTCCCGATGTACTTTTGACCGCATTAATATCCAGATAGAGAACCGTGGTTTTTTTCTCCTCATCTACCAATTGGAATAAATCTCGATCGCCTGTTAAAATCTTGACCGTATAACCATGATCACCGGCTTGTTTTGCCAAAGTTCCTAAAACATCATCTGCTTCGTAACCGGGGGAAGTCACAATAGGAATATTCATCGCTGCTAAGAGACTTTGCAGATTAGTTAAATCGGGGCGAAATTCTTCGGGAGTTTCTTGCCGATTAGCCTTATAATTGACATCAGCTTCATGGCGAAAAGAAGGGACTGCTAAATCAAAAGCCACTGCTAAATAAGTGGGTTTTTGAGTTTCTAGTAACTGCAGCAGAGAATTTAAAAACCCAAAACAAACACTGGTGGGAATGCCGGTAGAAGTACGCAGAGGACCAGAACGAGACTTAGCAAAGGCATAATAGGCACGAAAAGCCAAAGAATGCCCATCGATCAGGATAAATAGCTTATTTTGCTCGGCACTGGTCATAATCTAGCCTCTTTAGTCCTATCAAAATAATACTAAATAGTGTATAAAATTTACATCCCCTATTTTGCCCGAATTTGCCTAAATTTGACAAGGGAGTTTCTTCTGCATTAGACTATAACAGATGCTGGCCTTGTTCTAACCTTAAATCTTTCTATCTCTTTACAGGCGGCGGATGCCTGTGCTACCAATTGCATCAATGTCATTTACAGGCATCCTGTTTGTACCACTAGGGAACTATCAGAAAAATGCCGATTACTGTAGGCTCTGTTTTAAAGCTGTTAGCGAAGGGAATTATGCTACACTAGCATCAATATCTAGTCAAAAAGGCTTGTAATTTATGACTCCTCATCTTTCTCTTAGCCAGATTATAGAATCTATCGATCAACTTTCTTTAGAAGAACAAAACCAATTATTTGAAAAATTAGCGCAGAAAAAACAACAACAAGAGCATCCACTCCTCAATATACCAGTTACACTAACCTATAATCCCCTCTTAGATGAAGTCATAGAGAGTATAGAAACCTATCGTCAAAAAGTTGACCAAGAAGACAGTCAACAAGTTGAAACACCGTGACTCAATATATATTAGATACCGATCATATAACCCTACTGCAAAAACTACATCCGAACTTAGTTCGGAGAGTAGCGTCTATCGATCCTGATGATACGGCTATAACAATTATTACTTTAGAAGAACAAGTAAGAGGATGGTTCAGCGTGATCAGAAAATACTCTCAAAGCAATCAATATGAAAAGTTAATCAAAGGCTATCAAGGTTTGAGAGATATAGTTAATTATCTGAGCAAATTTAAAATTTTGAACTATACTTTAGAAGCTCATTATCATTTCAGAGAATTACGGGAGCAAAAAATTCGTATAGGAACACAAGATTTAAGAATTGCAGCGATTAGTTTATCAGAAAACAGTATTTTAGTAACACGCAATTATCGTGATTTCTCTCAAATCCCTAATTTACGCCTACAAGATTGGACGATATAGAACTCTGTAGGGATGACTACGAAAATTGTTACATTTTTTAAGGATTACCCAGCCATTATTCAGCCATTAGCCTGGCATCGGCGATCGCTGATAACACCGCCTCAAAAAAAATATTTGCCAAAAAGCCAGCGTAAGGGTATTTTAAGAATAATTTTATATGAGTACTTTTCGATTACATGAGAATCCTAGTTACAGGCGGTGCGGGTTTTATTGGTTCCCATCTAATCGATCGCTTGATGGAACAGGGTCATGAAGTGATCTGTCTGGATAACTTCTACACGGGGGTGCGCCGAAATATCGTTAAATGGCTAGGAAATCCTTATTTTGAGCTAATTCGTCACGATATCACCGAGCCGATCCGTTTAGAGGTGGATCAGATTTATCACCTGGCCTGTCCTGCTTCCCCGATCCACTATCAATATAACCCCGTCAAAACGATTAAAACCAATGTTTTAGGGACCATGTATATGCTGGGCCTGGCTAAAAGGGTAAAAGCGCGATTTTTGCTCGCTTCTACCTCGGAAGTCTATGGCGATCCCGATGTGCATCCGCAAGCGGAAGAATATCGAGGCAATGTCAACTGCATCGGGCCGCGTTCCTGTTATGACGAGGGTAAACGGGTGGCGGAAACCCTGGCTTTTGAGTATTATCGGGAGCATAAAGTCGATATCCGGGTGGCTCGGATTTTTAACACCTACGGCCCGCGAATGTTGGAAAACGATGGTCGAGTGGTGAGTAATTTCGTCGTGCAAGCTTTGCGCGGTGAACCCCTGACGGTTTATGGTGAAGGTTCCCAAACCCGCAGTTTTTGCTATGTGTCTGACCTGGTGGAAGGGTTAATCCGTTTGATGAATGGGGACTTTATCGGGCCGATTAATCTCGGCAATCCCGATGAATACACAATTCTGGAATTAGCGCAAGTCATCCAAGGCATGATTAATCCCGATACCGAATTGGTCTATAAACCACTGCCAGAAGATGATCCTAAGCAGCGACAACCAGATATCACTCGTGCTAAAACCTATCTAGATTGGAGTCCCACTATTCCTCTAAATCAGGGTTTAAAAATGACGATCGAGGATTTCCGTTCTCGTCTAAGCTAATCCCTAATCAATAAATTTAACTTAATTGTCACTGGAGTGATTATCATGCGTGTTTGTGTTATCGGAACGGGTTATGTGGGTTTAGTCACTGGGGTTTGTCTAGCACATATCGGCCATCATGTTATCTGTATTGATAACAATGAAGAAAAAGTCAAATTGATGAAATCGGGACAATCCCCCATCTATGAACCGGGGTTATCGGAATTAATGCAGTCTTCGGCAGCCTCCGGCAATCTGGAATTCTCCACGGATCTAGAAGCGGGAGTTAAACACGGCGAAATCCTCTTTATCGCTGTTGGTACTCCTGCACTACCAACGGGGGAAAGTGACACCCGTTATGTGGAAGCGGTGGCCCGGGGTATTGGGGCCCATCTCAACGGTGGTTATAAAGTAATCGTCAATAAATCTACCGTTCCCATCGGTTCTGGGGATTGGGTACGGATGATCGTCCTCGATGGCGTGGCCGAGAGACAAAAAAATCTCGTGGCCGCTGGTGGCGGTATTAGTACACTAGAACGCATCGAAGCGGATTTCGATGTGGTCAGCAATCCCGAATTTTTACGCGAAGGTTCGGCAGTTTATGATACTTTTAACCCTGATCGTATTGTTTTAGGCAGTAACAACCCGAAAGCCATCGAAATGATGAAGGAATTGTACGCGCCTTTGGTTAAACGCCAATTTGCTGATGATCCCTCCTTGCCTCCCGTTCCCGTAGTGGTTACGGATCTCAGTTCGGCGGAAATGATTAAATACGCTGCTAATGCCTTCCTAGCCACCAAAATTAGCTTTATTAACGAAGTAGCTAACATATGCGATCGCGTGGGGGCCGATGTCACCCAAGTGGCTAAAGGTATCGGTTTAGATTCCCGTATCGGCAGCAAGTTTCTCTCGGCCGGGATCGGTTGGGGGGGTTCCTGTTTCCCCAAAGATGTGTCGGCTTTGGTACATACCGCAGAAGACTACGGTTACGAAACGGAATTACTTAACGCCGCTATCAATGTTAACAAACGTCAACGGACAATCGCGATCGAAAAACTGCAACAGGAATTAAAAATCCTCAAGGGTAAAACCGTCGGTTTGTTGGGATTAACTTTTAAACCCGATACCGATGATATGCGCGATGCTCCGGCTTTAACCATGATCGAACAGTTAAATCGTTTAGGTGCTAAGGTAAAAGCCTATGATCCGATCGTTTCCCAAAGTGGTTTAAGTCACGGTTTAAGCGGTGTGATTATCGAATCGGATCCGGAAAGATTAGCCGATGGTTGTGACGCTTTGGTGGTGGTGACGGAATGGCAAGAATTCCTCCGTCTCGACTACGGGAAAATGGTTAAAACCATGCGCGAACCCGTGTTAATTGATGGTCGCAATTTCCTCGATCCTGCGGTGGTGACAGCAGCTGGTTTCCGTTACCTGGGGATTGGACGTTAATCGAGTAACCAATCCGCCTTTTCAGCAGGACTGATGCGGTTGGGGAAGGGACAAGAAGCACCAACCCTTACCCCTGCTCCTAGGGGCGAAAATTGCCCGATTATGCCGCCTGAAAAACGAAAACTTCCTAGCTGACCATGGGGTTATTGGCTATAGTTAAATGATATGAACAGGAGCCACTAGAATCCAGGAGCGATGGGTAGAATTAAATTGAGAAACTAGAAATCAGTTTTAGCAATACATACCTATGGTTAGCTCTGTTCAATACCGCTACACTAACGAACAAGTTAGGGACTGGTTACGGGGATTACTGACAATTGCCTGGTGTGATGGGGATTATAGCACCAGCGAACAGGAATCGATCGCCCGTTTCGCTCACGAATTAGAATTAGATGACGACCACGTTCTCTATCAATCGATTAGTCCCGAAGAATTGGCCGCAAGTTTCGGTCATGACCCGAAAATATCAGAAAACTTCCTCCGCACGGCGGTTATGGTAGCGATCGCCGATGGCATTTATTCCCCCGCAGAAGCGCAATTACTGCGTAGTTATCGGGATGCTTTCGGGTTAGAAATCGAGGCCCTGTCAGCTTTAGAACATACTATCTGTGAAATTCCCGAAATTACCACGGAAGCGCAGAAATCCGAGTTTATCAGTGCCGAACATCCCCACCCGGATCTGCTGCATCCCCTCAAAGATTGGTTAGATGGGGTGGAAATGCACGATCCGCGCTTGGCCCGGTTTATCTGCAAAATGGTGCCGCCTCAATGTCCTTTTGAACGCGATATCGTGCTGTTTGGTCATAAATTAGTCCATATTCCGCCTCTGTGCAAGTTAAATCCTCTCTACGAGCAATTAGTCGGTTTACGCTTCCGGGCTTTATCATACTTAGCCGATGATTGTCAAGAGGATATTTCCGAGTATATTTAGCCAATTTAACTAAAATTGCGGTTAACACGGTATAAATATGCTGCTGACAAAAAATATCTCAGCCTCAAGGCTTTTCCTAGCTAATTCTTCCGTTAAAATTAGGTGAAGTCGCCTTTAAGAGAGAAACTATGAGTAAAAACTCCCGACGAGTCGATTTTCCTGATTTACCCGGGCTAAAAAACCTGCGCTCCTATCAATGGCAGTGGCTAGGCCGAGATATACTCGCTGGTGTCACCGTGGCGGCCTACGCTATTCCCCAGTGTATGGCTTACGGCGACCTGGCCGGGGTCGAGCCCGTGGTGGGATTGTGGACTCTCGTGCCAGCCGCCCTAGTTTACGCCCTTTTCGGCTCCTCATCGCAACTATCCCTCGGACCAGAATCGACCACAGCAGTGATGACGGCGGCAGCGATCGCACCTCTGGTGAGCCTTCAAGGGGAAAATTACGGCAGTTTAGCGGCTTTTTTAGCCCTAATGGTCGGTTTAATCTGTTTTGTCGCTTACATCGCCCGCTTGGGATTTCTAGCTAATTTACTCTCCAAACCGATCCTAATCGGTTATATGGCGGGAGTGGCAGTGATCATGATTGCGGGACAACTGGGTAAAATTAGTGGTTTGTCAATCCGTGAAAATACGGTTTTTAAAGAAATTTTCGCTTTTTTCTGGGGAATAAACCAATGGCACTGGCCAACCCTTAGCCTAGCTCTATTGCTGTTACTATTTCTATTTGTCATCCAAAAATATTTTCCCAAAGCACCGGGGCCCTTGCTGGCGGTTTTACTGGGAACCCTCGCCGTCGCCACCTTCCATCTTGATGGAGAGGGGGTGGCAGTAGTGGGGAAAATTAGCAAGACTTTGCCCAATTTTGGCTTACCAACCCTAGATTTTTCCCAATTACTACCCCTAGTAACCGCGGCCGTCGGCATTGCCCTGGTGGGCTATTCCGATAACGTCTTGACCGCCAGAGCCTTCGCCGCACGTCATAACCAAGAAATCGATGCCAATCAAGAATTTTTAGCCCTAGGACTGGGGAATCTGGCGGCGGGTTTTTGTCAGGGATTTCCCATCAGCAGCAGCGCCAGTCGCACCGCGGTGGGCGATTCCGTGGGCAGTAAAAGTCAGCTTTACTCCCTGGTGGTGGCAGGGGTGGTGGTGGCGGTCATTTTCTTCCTCGGTCCGATACTGGCACTCTTTCCCAAGGCTGCTTTGGGTGCGCTGGTGATTTATGCGGCCTGTAAACTGGTGGATATTGCCGGTGCTAAACGACTAAAAAGCTTTCGCAATAGTGAGTTTAATCTCGCTGTCCTGACCATGGTGGGGGTGCTAACCACGGGGATTTTAAGCGGGGTTGCCATCGCCATCGGTCTCTCGGTTATCGATTTATTGGCCCGCATTACTCGGCCTGATGATGCGGTCTTGGGTACAGTCCCGGGGGTGATGGGTTTACACGCACTCCAGGATTGGCCAGAAGCGCAAACAATACCAGGGTTAGTTATCTATCGTTACGATGCCCCCTTATTTTTTGCTAATGCGGCCGACTTTAAACGTCGCGCTCTCAGTGCCATTGCCCGGGAGACAAAACCAGTAGAATGGTTTGTCTTGAATACGGAGGCCCTTGGGGAATTGGATAGTACAGCCGTAGAGATTCTTGAGGAATTAGCGGCAGAATTATCAAGACGGGGTATAGTTTTCGCTCTCGCTAGGGTTAAACACGATCTGTACTTAGAATTGCAACTTTCCCGCTTGTTAGATAAAATTAGCGAGGAGAGGATTTACTATACTTTGCCGGCGGCGATCGAAGCTTTTAAAAATCGTTAACTGATAGTTAGGGGTCGAGAAGGTCGTCGCCGACCTCCCCTCCCATAAAGAACCTACCCGTGCATAGTTTTCGGACTTTATTGAAATTAGCTGATAGAGTTGTCTAAGTTGGGCTTCCGTCGGTTGCATTTAGTCATTATCGGCTTGATTTTAGATTATTGTTCATTTTAGTATTATTAATCGAAAGCCACTTCCCTAACCTATTTAGGGTCTGCTGAATAAAGGTGAAATGTAGGCAAGGTAAGGGTTTTGTGGCTTTTCTCGCGAAACAGGTGCAAGATTTTGAGAGAATCGTGCTTCAAAACCTTGCGTCTTCATCGGCCCGCGTCCTGTAGGGGCGAAGCATTCGGATAAAAAATCTACGG
>NZ_JBLZRT010000163.1:0-3629 GCF_048564745.1 Microcystis sp. | reverse complement strand
TTCTTGGGCTGCCCATTTCTCCATTTTTTTGCTTACCTCCACCTTGATTCCTTCTTTCAAAACTATACCTATCAATCGTTTCCCCTTTTTTTAAGTTTCTTCTCTTTTTGTTAAGAAAGATCCGACTAATGGATAGCTTATTAAGCGGGGATTAAAGGGGGGACTAAGGGGGGATCGGCACCCTCCTTATCAAGGGGGATCCCCCCGCCTTCGGCTTCCCCCCTTATCAAGGGGGGCTAGGGGGGATCGAACCTAAAATCCATTTTTAATTTAATTATAACCAGCTACTTATATAATAAAAAGTATCTCCAGAGAATGATTTTTCCTGTCTCTATGCAACACCCCTCTCTGACTCGCTTTGAACCTGCGACTACTCTTGATGAAATCCATTTAACTATATCTCCTGAACCCCTATTAACTCAGAAGGAAATAGATGCTTTTTATCGAGAAGAAATGAATAAGGTGAGAGGGGAAGATAAAATTCAGCGTCTAAAATTAGGGTTAAAACGGGTCATAGATACGCAACAATATTACAAAGCCTGTTTAATGGGACACACGGGGGTAGGCAAATCGACAGAATTAACTCGTTTAATTAATGATCCTGAGATTAAACAGCATTTTGAACCCCTGCGATTTAGTGTTTTAAGTGAACTCGATGCGATTAATTTCAGTCCCCTTGATGTGTTTCTCTTTATGGTGGTGGAAATTGTTGAGAAAACCGCTAAAATTTCTCGACAACCCAGTGATGAAAATTTACAAAAGCTTTGGGATTGGTTTAGTTCTGAAGAATTTACCCGCAAGGAAACCAGAGAAAGTCAAATCAAAACGGAAGCAGGAGCGGGAGTAAAGGAAGATTCTTTCTGGAATAAAATTCTCGGACTTTTTGCCTCTCTCAAGGGAGAATTCCGGTTTGCTTCCTCGCGAGAGAAAAAAGTTGTTGAATACCGTCTTTCCCGTTCCAGAGATTTAATTAATATTGCTAATCAACTCCTGAAAGAGTGTAATCAGAACTTACAGGAAACTATGCAGAGAAGCTGGCTAATTATTGGAGAAGACTTCGATAAAGCTGGTGTTTCACAAGAAGCGGTCAGGGATTTATTTTTAAACTATTCTAACATTTTCAAAGATTTAGACATTCACATTATTTTTAATATTCCGATTGGATTGTATAATTCATCTCCTGGGATTAACCTCACTTTTGACCATAATCTCCTGATTCCCGATACTCCAGTTTTTTGCCAAAAAGATCATACTCCTAACCAAAAAGGACGGGAAGCAGTGAGAAAAGTTTTAGAAGCAAGAGTTAAATCTAATTTATTTGAAGATGGACAAATAGAGCGGGTTATTATTGCCTCTGGTGGCAATATCAGAGATTTATTTTATTTAGTTAGAGAAGCTTCTGATGAAGCAATTGTCAATCAACAAAATCTGATCATGTCTAGTCATATTAGCAGGGCAATTCGCAGTTTAAGAACAGAATATGAAAGACGTTTAGGCCAAAATCCTTATGATATCGATTCTGTTAGTTATGGGGATAAGGTATTATTGTTAAAACGAATTTATGATGCTAATCCGGAAGCACAAATTCCCAATGAAGTATTATACGCTTTATTAAATGATCGAGCGATTCAAGAAGTAGATGGAGACGGGGAAAGATGCTTTATGGTGCATCCCCTTGTGGTTGATATTTTAAATGCTCAAGGTCATATTCCTACTGGTCCCGATGGAGGTGTCCCCGGTGGTACATCAAGTTAATCAAACTAATCAATCGGAGTTAGAACCGGGTACTATTTCCCATACGGCAGCTCGTTTGCTATTATGGGGACAAAGACCATCTAGAGGTTTAGCTAGGGTGGAATTTTATGATGAGTTTTCCCGTCAGCAAGTAGTTAGAGAATTAGAGAATAAACTGCAAGAACAAGGCATTATTTTTCATAAAATTGTCTTACCAATATGGGAAAAACCTTCTTTTGTCTTGAACTTCTTGTTAACACAATTGGCAGAATTGGAGTCGGGAGTAGTATCAATTACTGGTTTTGAAACCGCTTTTTCTGATGCTTCCCTAGTAGATGCCTTGCAATTAATTAATTTCAATCGAGAAAATTTAGCTCGCTTTAATCTCCGACAAATTTGGTGGATGAATCATAATTTTACTAACAAAGTTATTCTGTATATGCCAGATTTAAATTCTTGGTTTTTCCTGCGGTTATTTTTAACAGAAAATTCAACCCAAGCTACCAACTATAATCAGCTATTTACCGATAAAAATACCGTTCATGATCCCTATAATTTACCAGGAACAGCAGTTAACTTTGTTGGTAGAGAACAGGAATTATCCCGGATTCATCAAGCTTTTCAGCAATCTTCCCCAGTGGTTTTAAGTGGGATGGGAGGTTCGGGAAAAACTGAATTAGCTTTACAGTATGCTTGGCAACATAAAGGGGATTATCCTGCGGGTATTTGTTGGATAAATGTCCTTAACAGTGACCCCGGTTTAGCTATTTTATTTTTTGCCAGAGAATACCTGGGTTTAAACATCCCCAATCAGGGAACCTTAAGTGAACGAGTGCGTTACTGTTGGCAAAATTGGCCCGAGGGAAATGCTTTAATTATTTTTGATGATGTGCGTGACTACGACCAAATTACATCTTATCTACCACAGGGAAAAGAATCTCGTTTTCGGGTTTTAATTACCACTCGCTTTAGTTACTTAGGGGTATCGCTATCAACGATAAACTTAGATGTTCTCACAGCAGCGCAAGCTTTAGATTTACTGCAAACCTACTTAGGAAAAGAACGTCTAACCGCGGAGTTAGAGGCAGCCAAGCAACTTTGTCAGTGTTTAGGATATTTGCCTCTAGGATTACAATTACTAGGCAGTTTTCTGAGACAAGCAACCACTGAAACTTTAGCAAATATCAAGGAAAAATTCCCCAAAAAAGGCTTAAAATATCTCAACTCTGATAAGGAGGAAGTCCGCAGTATTAAAACAATTCTGGATCTCAGTTGGCAACTGTTAGAAACAGAAGAACAAAAATTAGCTCTTTATCTCAGTTTATTTGCTTCGGCACCTTTTCCCAAGCACTTAATCATCAGTTTATTTTCTGATGAAGCTAAAGACGAGATAGAAAAATGGTTAACCGATAGCTTGGTTAAGCTTAATTTGCTGAAATCTTTAGGCAATGAATGGTATCAACTGCATCCCCTCATCCGTCTTTATCTACGGGAAAAATTAGAAGGTTCCGAGATAGCCAATACCGCAAAAAGTCGTTATTGTACGGTGATGACAGATACATCGAGAACAGTCCCCCAAACTCCTACTCTAGATATTATTCAAAATCTGACTCCCTTAATTCCCCATATTGAACAAGCTGTCAGGGAATATCCAGAATATATCGCTGATAAGGATTTAGTTTCGTCCTATACGGGTTTAGCTCGTTATTATGAAGGACAAGGATTGTATGCTATTGCTGAACCTTACTATCAAGATTGTTTAACCGCAACTCGAACCCGCTTAGGAGAAAATCATCTCGATGTGGCAACTTCCCTCAACAATTTAGCACTATTGTACTATTCTCAAGGCAGGTACACAGAAGCGGAACCTCTCTATCTAGAAGCATTAGATTTGA
>NZ_JBLZRT010000162.1:0-1147 GCF_048564745.1 Microcystis sp. | reverse complement strand
TTCAAGTCCATTTTTGCTGAGTTTGTCTGTGTTTTAAGCTCACTGTTATGTGAGATAAATTCAGGTTGTTGTCTTTGACATCTTATTTCGTCCCAATAAGAATAGCGAACCAACAGCGCAGCACTCAGCTAAATCGCATTTGCTTTGAATATTAACGGGGGCAGATTTTGAACGCATACACTGTTGATGACGTCAGCTTTGAGGCTATATCCGAAGCATTAGGTAGCCAGATGCGCGGATTTAACGTAGTGGCACCCTATGAGGGCGCTCATGTACAAAAACTAATCGAAGCCTGGCACTGTGGCCTGGTTTGTCGAATCCGCAATCAATTCCCGAATAAAAAAGAATTTATTAGGTTTGGCGAGATTTTCGGTCTGCCAGAACGAGCACTGAACCAAGAAAAAAAACTAACATCAAGCACCGAATATCCCGAGCTGATGATCGTTTCAAACATAAAAAAGAATGGCCTTGCAATAGGTCATCTCGGAGCGAAAGAAGCATATTGGCATACAGATATGTGTTATACGGATGTGCCTCCGATAGCAAGTATTTTGTATGCTGTTGAGATTCCAGAAAGTGGCGGAAATACAGAGTTCATGAATATGTATAGCGTATATGACGCAATTCCTGCGGATTTAAAGGAAAAAATCTCGACGCTCTCCATCAAGCATGATCGCAGTTATACCGCGGTAGGTGATCTTCGGTACGGCTTCAACGATGTCACTGACGTTGCCACGTGCCCTGGATCAATTCACCCAATTATTCAGCAGCACCCTGTCACAGGCAAAAATTTCCTGTACTTGGGAAGGCGGCTAAATGCTTATGTCGTTGGATATTCCGTGGCCGACTCCGAGGCACTACTTAATGAATTGTGGAAATATACCCAAGCGCCTGAGTTTTCCTGGACGCAGCATTGGGCTGTCGGCGACATTTTAATCTGGGATAACCGCTGTACGATGCATCGCCGCGACTCCTTTGATGAAAGCACAAGAAGAGTCATGTGGCGTACGCAGATCCAATTAAATCCTGAGTGTCGCAGATAATGTCATAGGTGGAGTACAAGGATATCATGCAAAATATATCTAGTTATTTAGAGGGTCATCTTGCAGTCCTAGAAAAGACCAAATCAGATAATGGGAGGAGCATC
>NZ_JBLZRT010000161.1:0-18063 GCF_048564745.1 Microcystis sp. | reverse complement strand
TTCTAACACTTTCTGGTATAGTTCACTTATCATTTTCGTTATTTAGGTCATATATGGTAAATATGACTTATCTTTTTTTGGAGTCTGTATCTGTATTCCATGCTACATAAGCTTTTCAGCTTGCTTGTCCCCCTGTCAGCTACATAGGATAGGACTAAACTTAAACTCGGCAAAAACGAAAATTATACATAATCCTAAATATGTCAAAGATTTTTTTAGAAAAGATCATCAAATAGCTTATGGTAATGAACTTATAAATGAGGAACATTGGGAAGATAATCAGAAAACAGAAAAAGATGAAGATGAAGATGAAGATTTTGACATAAATACTATTAATCTTACAGCCAACCTTCAAGAAAAAGATTGTCATCGAATAACTAATTATTTATTTTCTTTAAAAGATCATCATGATTACGATGAAAACTTGGTTATACAATTAATCAATAAAATCCCAGAAATCATTTGTAAGTATCCAAAAACAATCAAAAAAAATACTTGGACTGTTGTTGAATTTATTATCTTGGGATTTCCTAATAACATAATATCTTCCGCATACAAAGCAATGGATGATATTTTTAAGAATCAAAATATCATGGATTATGCCAGAACAAGATTAATTCATCATTTAGTAAAACCTCGAAAAAAAGATCCGCCATATATTCTCATGATGATTAAAAATCGTGAAAGATCGCGTGAAAAACTAATTGCTCAATTTCAAACCTTTCTTTCTACAAAATCCATTGACTTAAATCTCAACGCATTGTACGCATTATGGATCTTATCTCATCAAGATAATGGCCAGACTTTTGATGAAAATTTATTTCGTAAAAATGTAGAAAATTATTTACCTCGACCAATTTCTCATACTATTTCAAGGGTTTTATCATCAATTTTTTCCCATAAAGATAATTTCAACTTTTGTGATTACTTTGATTTTACTGAGCTATCGAATAATAGTGAGAGTGAAGGATTAGAATAGTGAGAGTGAAGGATTAGATGACTTGATGACTTTTACAAATTTTAAAATATATCGGCAATATCAATTATATCTGAAGACATATCTTTTCTTAAAAAGATGTATAAAATACTACAAGCTCTTGAGCGACCAATATATCTTAATCTTCTTAAGCGAATGGTCTCAGAAATGGGTTCTGGTTCTAATTCCACTAATAAAATTATATGATTTTCTAAGCCTTGAAAATCGTAAATAGTTGACCAAGTAATTGTTTGAGGACTAGCGAGAGAGAATCGCTTAAATTTGAAAGTAGAAATTTTTGATGCTATCGAGTCAAGAAAGTTTTGACTTGGTTGTTTAGAAAAGAGGATTGTTATGTGTTTAGGTAAAACCTTTTCATCGTTTATTAATGCCAAAATATTGCTTTTTATGGCTTTAATTAAGTCTTCATCAGTTATGTAATAATCTGTGATGACTTCCTTAAACTGTCTGACAGGCTTTTTTACTTTATAGGTTGGACTAATATATTCTTCGTAAGAATCAAAAATATTAATTGTGTTTCTGATTACTTTTTGCAGGGTATAATTAAAGGGTTTAAATATCTCTTGTATATCATTTTCATTAGTTTTTTGAGAATCATCTTTAAAAATTAAAATTGATCGATTAAACATTTGACTAGCATAGTCAGCTATTTTTCTTAAAAAATCACCATCTAATTGTTGTGCCTCATCAATAATAATTCTGACTTCTTCTAAATTTTCTTTATTTTCTAAAACTTTTTGTAATAAACTAAGTTCTTTAAGCGTAAATATCTTTAAAAGATCATTATTAATTTCAACATTAAGCGAAATTTCCTTATAGATATAATCTTTTGAATCCTGAGAATTAGTAATGAATAAAACCAATCTATCAGATTGAATATCTGAAATAGCTTGTGAGATTGCGAGTTGAGTTTTTCCTGTTCCCGCAGGTCCATCAATAAGGATTGGAGTTTTAACTTTATAAAAACCATCTAAAATTTCTTGTTGCTCTTTAGTCAGCTTAATTATAGTTTGTTTCTCATCTTCTAGTTCTGCACTGAGGGATTTTCTAAATTCTGAATTACGGGTAATTAAAGTTTTAATTTCTTCTACTATATTTTTACCAAGATGTTTATGACTATTATTACTATAATGACTATATATTTCGTTGATTTTCTCACCTAGATTTTTTAGATCATCTCTAAACAAAGTAACTTCTCTTTCCATAAAGGGAGCTAAATTTCCCTCTAAAATATCAATATGAGGAAAACAAATTGCATATCCACAAGTTATCCAACGATTTTTCAAACTAGGTAGTTCACCTCTTAGAAATAACGGCAATTTTTTTGAGTTAGCTAATTGTTTTTTGTAGGGATTTTGATAAGAAATATTATCTCCCGATTTCCACTTATCGTGTTCCCCGTCGTAAGAAAATCGAGTTCCTCCCTTGACTTCAATAATCAATAGACCTTTCTGGGGATGAACTAACAAGAAATCCGTTTCTCTTTCAGTTATAGCTCCATCTTTATCCTTAAAACTCCAGTATCTGTCTTGAAAAATGTAAAAATCATCGTCAAGTTGGGATAGTAAATGATATACTTCTGATTCTCCCCGTAAATTAGGATTAGAAGGCGCATCTGGGGGAAACATTTTAGCCATAATTGATATTACCCATAATTGAAAACGAGTGATCACACAGTCTGCCTTCGGCAACGCAACTCTCTAAATCCTAACTTACCAAAAAATGCCTCATACTTATCATGACTTCCAATAAAATAAGGAAGTAAAGCGATAAATCAACAAAATGCTATGGTCATCAATCTCAATATCCCACCCTCCCAACCATCAGCTAATCTAAAGGTAAAAATACTGATAGAAACCCTTAAAAATGGTCAATATGCTGTATCTATCGCTGAATTGCCTCATTTTCGAGTCCAAGCACCCACCAAACAAGAAGCCATTTCCCAACTACAAACAACCTTTATCGAACAAATTAGCCAAATTGAAACGATATCATGGACAACACCTCTAGATAACCCCTCACCTTTTAGATGATGACAGTGAAGTAGATCCCTCATATTATCTGTAGAGGATAAAGATTTGTGTCTCAATATATTCTCGATACTGACCATATTTCCCTAATTCTTCGCAATCATCCCCAAGTTATTGCTAATGCGTCCCGTCATTCCATTTCCTTTACAATCATTACTGTTCAGGAACTTTTCAGTGGAACGAACCACAGAGACACAGAGGACACAAAGACCGATCGCTACTATATAAGTTAAACTTATCACACAAAGTCGAGAAGAGCCCTTTTTTAAGTTTCTTCTCTTTTTGTTAATGAAAGATGTGACCAATGGATACCCTAAAAGGGGCGAGGTTTTAAACCCAAAATTCTGATAAAGTAAAAATCGTCCCGATACCTTGACTGGTTAAGGGAGAGAACGTCAATAGTTTGTTAAATAGTACATATAAACCAATGCCACGTCTTCGCTCGATTATTTCCCTAGTTTTAGTCCTAGTTACTACGCTGCTGGTTAGCTGCAGTGGTCCCCAAGCAACTATCCCCACCGTCTATAGTCCCCAAAAAATCGAACAGTTACAGGTTTACATCCAACCCATAGAAGGATTTCGCGAAAAAATGAGCGTTTTGCAAGACCTCATCGCTGACAAAAATTGGGTAGATACTCGCACCTATATCCACGGCCCTTTGGGGCAATTGCGTCAGGAAATGGTAGGATTATCCCGTAATTTACTGCCCAAAGACCAAGAAAAAGCCAAGCAGTTAGCGAAAAATCTTTTCGTTCACTTTGAACGCATCGATGCGGCAGCCAAGGAAAAAGATGCTAGTCTCGCTGCTAATCAATTCCAAGAAGCATTAAAAGACTTCGATGCTTTCTTAAATATTGTTCCTAGTTAGTTTTTATCAGTGATCACTGATCAATTATCAGTGATCACCGACCAGGCCGCAGCTAAAAAACCGATAAATGCTATTTTGGTTTAGTTTGGACGCTAATAGGGCCATTAACCATGGTTTGACAGGCTAAACGATAATTTTCGGGTTTTTTCTTTAGACAGCGCTGTTCAAAGTCGGTTTTAGCCGAGAGATTTTCCAGACCCTCGACAATTGCCACTATACAAGTACCACACTGGCCGTAACCGCCACAATTCATCAATTTACCGCCAAAAGTGTAGATATCAACGCCATTCTGGATTGCTTTCTCTCGTAAATTCGCCCCATCTGCCGCTACCACGATCTTATTCTCTTTGACGAAGTTGATGTTACCCATGACTGTGTTACCCTAAATTTTTGCAAATTAATATTAAAAAATATTAAATTTTTTTGATTGTAACATTTTTGGCTCGCTCTTCTAAATATTCGGCGATGCCAATAGCGATCGCTTTTTTGCCGATAAATTTCCTCAATGCCGCTTTTGTGACCAAATAAGCCACCTGTTCCCCTTGATCGCCCTTTTCCTCACCCCTATTAGCAATGACGGCCTGATAGCCCTTTTCTAGGCGTTTACGGGCGATTTCCAGTAACTCTTCCTGACTGACTCCCTCCTGATACTTGAAAGTCACCATCTCTAAATCGGGAAATTTTTCTCTCACCTTATCAATCACCTTTTCCGTCGGCACAAAATTAAGATTTAACTGCCCTCCACTGGGAATCTTACCAGAAAAAGGGTTTTCTAAGCGATAATCTGCCACTGCTGCCGAAAAAATCCCAAATTTATAATCTTTACTCTCTAATTCTCCCATCACCTTCCCTAGATACTCGTCATAAGTTTCAATAATTTCGTGGGGTAAATAAGCGGGGGGTGTATAGCTGCCCCGTCCGTGGATTAACTGCACCTTGGCCCCGCGCAAGTATAATTCTTCTGCAATAGCGACCCCTAACTGTCCAGTAAAACGATTGGTTAAACGACGAATATTATCGATAATCACGGGTGTGGGTCCACCAGTGACTAAAATCGGCCTATTTTTCAGGACAGAATTACTGAGAATCCCACAGGCTGCCACGGTAATCTCTTTTTCCCCGGGGAGATTGTGTTTACCGTAATCATCCCGGGGTGGCATAATCTGAACTCCCCAGCGATCGAGAGTTTGCAAAGATTCGCTCAGAATAGCATTATGTAAACTGCCGTGCATGGTGGGGACAAGCAGAATTTTAGTTTTTCCCTTTTCCTGTCGTCCCAAGGCCGAGGCCAAGCATGAAGTGATCACTCCGTCAGCGATTCCGTAACGAAACTTATTAATCGTGTTATAGGTAGCGGGGGCGACTAAATAAAGATCAAAGGGAGATTGATCGCTTAAATGTTCTGCTTTTGCCGTTAATTGGCTAATTACGGGATTAACCGTACTCCATTCCAAAGCTTCCCTAGTAACGTATCTTAAAGCTTCTTCCGAGACAAAAGCCACGACTGTGGCCCCGAATTTCCGCAAAGATCGGGCAATTAGCGGCGCTTTCATGGCCGCAATCCCTCCTGTCACCAGTAAAGCAATCCGTTTACCCCAGAGATGATGATTTTCTAAGGGTACTTCGCGATCGCCTAAGTCCGAATCCGTGGGAGAGGAGAAATTCCAAGTCATAAATTTGGGGGTGGGGGTTTTGTCAGTGATCAGTAAACAGTAAACAGTGAACTGAAAACTCAAATCTGATCACTGATAACTGATTCGGTTATCCCTATTCGGGATTTGTCTATCTCTGAGCGAGAAACTGGTTATCCTAGTAAATAAAGGGTTGCTTCGGTGTTCTTATGATTGACAAAATTTTAACTAAAGTTCGATCGCTTGCCAAGCCGCTATTAGTTCTAGGATTAGTGACAACGCTGATTTTCGGTTCTATTCCCAGTGCTTTAGCGGCATCGGGGGGGAGAATGGGTGGCGGTAGTTTTCGCGCCCCTAGTCGCAGTATTAGCCCTTCTAGAGGTGGTGGTTACAGTTCCCCCGGTTACGGTGGCGGTATTGGTTTTCCCTTCCTCTTACCCTTCTTTTGGGGTGGTGGTGGCGGTGGCTTAATATCTCTGTTAATCTTTTTTGCTATTGCCAACTTCCTCGTTAATGCTTTCCGTAATGGTGGAGGCAGTGACGAGAATGGTATGACGATAGAATCCGGTTATGAAACCGTCTCCGTGGCTAAAGTACAGGTGGGTTTGTTGGCTAATGCCCGTTATCTGCAACAAGAATTAAATCAAATCGCCCTAACTGTGGATACTAGCACCTCTGAGGGACGGGTCGAAGTCTTACAAGAATCGGCCCTCGCCCTGTTACGTCATCCGGAATACTGGGTTTATGGTAACGTCGATTGCCAACAAACCAGCCTCAGCAGTGCAGAAGCGAAGTTTAATCAGTGGTCTCTCAACGAACGCGGTAAACTAACGGCGGAAACCTTAACTAATTACAATAATCAATTGCGTCAAGGTTCTACAGAAAATATTTTACCCGAATCGGCTGGAGAATTAGCTAAAACCGCACCGGAAGGCTATATTTTGGTGACTATTTTGGCTGGCATTGTCGGTAAATTTTCCCTACCCAAAATTAATGATTCCCAAGACTTGAAACAGGCCCTGCAACAAATTGGTAGTATGGGAGGCGATCGACTTTTAGCAGTAGAAGTGATTTGGACTCCCCAAAGCGAGGGTGATGTTCTCAGTCAAGATGACATTCTCGCTAATTATCCCGATCTGAAATTGGTGTAGTTTTTCGGGTAATAACTCTAGATATTGCCCAAAATCTCCCTTTTACGGGGAGATTTTTTGATTAGGGTTTGCTGAAAAAGTCAATTGGCTGGTGATGGGGTGAGTTTCGTAGGTTAGTCCCTCGGAACGAAACCTAACAACTCCACCGATTATGCCTAAATCCTGTTAAAAGGCATAGGAGAGCAGGGAGCAGCGAAAAACAATTCATAACTTGGCAGTCAATCATAGTATTAAAAACGGATTTGGTATTAGACATCTCCAAAATTCAGGCTAGATTGAGGTTAATTGCTGGAGATGTCCATTGTACTGCAAGGGAATCAGGAGCCGCCCAAGACCCATTGGTTCGCTACCTCAGTTTCCCCCCATGGGAACTGCCTGACTTCAGCCGAGACAAAGTGGGAAGCCAGACTTTCGATCAGTTTAACCAACGTGGAATCAGTCACCACGGCAACCTTACTGACGTACTTGTGATGGTCGCGTATCAGCCGGAAATGAGCGACCAAGGACCCAAAACTTTCCCAACCGGTGAACTTAGGTACTTCGATGATTACGCCAGCAAGGCCACCAGTGGCTTCAATGTGGGGATCCACTGCCTCCGCAATCTTGACAAAATCTTCCGCCGCAAGTGCAGATGTAGGTCGCATATAGAGAATGCTATGCGCCGCGTCTAAATTATAATCTATCATAGTTTGCCTCTCCCAAATGGTCGAAGTCTAACTATATGCTATCACGAATAGACGGTTTCACCCAGATCACTAGACGAGCTATAATCCCGACACCGTAGCTGATCGTAACACCAAACAGGTATCGAGCAATGCATCCTATCCAATTCAGGGAGAGAAATGTAAAGATTTATTAAATTGTAGTTTTTGATACAACGGGGGAGGGAGAAGTGTGTATAGTGGTCGGCGTTTATCTTAAAACCACTAAAAAATGAAATTTGTTTCACTGTTATCCATCACTGCGCTCACAAGCAGTATCTTCATTGCGACCCCCCAAGCGAAAGCAGCAGTAGTTTTCCTTGACTTGAATACCTTTACCTCTGGGGGACCAGGCACAGGAACATTCGCGGGAACCCTAGGGGGAGTGAACGTTACAGGTTCTATACTCGCTGGTGGCGGACCTAACTTTACGATTGCAGGTATTAACCCAACAAGTTGGGAAGGAACAACAATCGATAATACTACCCCTCAATACAGCTACAGCAGCATCTATACTCCATCCCAAAGTTTAGGTGATCGGGTAGGTTATACAATGTTTAATCAGACTGGCCAGACTGCGACTTTAAAGATTCAGTTTAGCTCGCCCGTGACCAATCCCACCTTTCACGTTGCCAATCTTGACGGGATGATCTATGATTTTTCTGGTCCGAGCAATGGTTCGATCGCACTCAATTTACTTAGCGGTAACGGTGGTGGCGGCGATGGCTTAACAGTCGATGCCACGAACAAAATCATCGCCGATGCGAATCCGTATACTGGCGTTGGTCTTCCTCCCTTCACTACCCCTCCGACTACTGGTACTCGTTCCGCTTACGGTTCTGTGGAGTTATTGGGGAATTTTTCCGCCTTGAACATCAAGCTAAGGGGAAATCCTAGCCTAACACTTGCTGGGGATGGTGGAAGCTTTATTATCTCAACTACAGTTCCCGAACCCACCTCAACTCTCGGTCTCCTTGCCCTTGGTACTCTCGGCGCGGCTTCAACCCTCAAACGCAAACTCAAACCATAAAAGTCGGCTAAATTGCCCACCGAAAATACTATAAATGCCCCTTCATTCAGTCAGTTGAGGGGGTTTATTTTTTGTCCATGTTTCTATTCATTGATTTTTGTGATTTAATGGCAACTTTTACATCAATATCGTCAAATTCAATGAGTATTGTGATTTTGTGCTACAACATAATTCTGTCAAAAGTAAAAAAACAATCAATTACCATGAATAGCCAGACAGAAATCACTATTCAAGTTCCTTTATAAATTGCTAGATATTACGCTAAAATCAACCCCAATGGCCGAGGGAATATAGAAAATAAATTAACTAAAAATATTCAATTATAATTGGAAAAATATCGTCAAAAAGCAGGAGCCAGATTATCAACAATTATGGATCGATCTAGTGATGAAGCAGAAGCTAACGGATTAAATCCAGACATTTTAGCGTCTATCTTAGAACAAGATGAATAAAGCCCGATTTGTTTTTGATGCTAATGTAATTGTTAGTGCTTTTTTATTTAAAAACAGTCCACCTCGTTTGGCGTTATAGCAATTCTTCAAAGTCTGACTACAGAAGTTTAATCCCCCTAAATCCCCCTTAAAAAGGGTGACTTAAATTCGATGTGTAGTTTTTATTTAGAGAAATGGTATTAGTAACGTTTTATCTAGTTCTAAATTTGACCGCTATTTATACCAATTCTCCAAAGTCTGACTACAGAAGTTTAATCCCCCTAAATCCCCCTTAAAAAGGGTGACTTAAATTCGATGTGTAGTTTTTATTTAGAGAAATGGTATTAATTCGCCAAGAGCTATTAGAAACATTAGTAGAAGCATCTTTATTAGTGCAACCGTCAGAATCTATCGATGAATGTCGAAATTTCAAGGATAATAAATATCTAGAGTTAGCGATTAGTGGTCATGCTGAATCTCTTATTACAGGGGATGAAGATTTGCTAGTCTTGAACCGATTTAGAAAGATTAAAATCATCACTGTATTAGAATTTTTGGATACTGATTCTGTCGGTTGATGGGGTTTAGTTTTTTGCCCACTTTCCTTGCTATGCTAAGATAAAACTAAGGAAAAATATTTACCCTCGATCTAGATTTTTATAGTTATCGATTGTTATGAATCTCTCTAAAACCCTTTTAACTGGCTCAATGGTTAGCCTCAGTCTGCCGCAGGGTGAGAGCATCTCAAACGCTATTGACAATTGGCCAATTTTGTGATCCGCATGGGCATTTCAAGTGATACCAGTCAATCATAATAGTTACGAAATCGACCAAATGGGTCGATTTTTGCTTAACAATTGAGATGGCCAATTCTCATCAAATATGCCTGAATCGCTCTCTGGGTAAGTAACTCACATCAAGTCCATTTTGTCAAGGATTGTGAAGATGCGCTTACCCTGTTATTTATCGAGCCTTTCGGTTGCTTGAATCGCTGAAAAGCTTGGCTATGCGTTTTCTTTACCCCTGGACTAATTCACTACTTTTCTTTACTATATAATCAACTTAATCGATTAATAAATTCTCTGTTAGAATCCGTTTTTCCCTGTCATTTCTGTTTTCCCGTTCCCTAGAGTGACAGAAGAGGGATTAATGGTGAATAATTAAATGGCGATCACCATCGATACTCACCCATCCCTGACGCTGAAATTGGCCTAACAAACGCGTCACCGTTACTCTCGTGGTAGCGATAGCATTGGCGAGATTTTGATGGGTTAAACGGATCTTTAAACGACTGCCTTGGGCGATTGGTTCTCCCATTTCCCGCTTTAATAACTGTAGTAACTGCTGAAGACGTTCCTCCACTCGTTTGAGTCCTGCGATCGCAAGTAAGGATTCCGTTTGTTGTTGACGACGGATCATTTGACTTAACATCATCTTGGTTAATTCCACCGAATTTTCCACTTCGGCGATCGTGTACCATTTTAGGTACAGTTCCGACAAGGCTCTGGCGTGATAGGATTCTAGATGGGTCAAATTTAAGCCGAAAAAGTGGGATGAATGGGCCCAGCCTAGTAAAATTTCCTCTCCACTCTCAGATACTTGACTTAGTTGCGCCATACCCCGATAAACTTGCCAGACTCCATCAACCACCAGAGGAATATTTTCCCCGCGATCATAAAAATGGAGCCTACGACTCTCGCTATAGTCTTCTCGGAAGGGTGAGACGCTGGGATTATAGGTCAGCAACATGATCAAAGTTCTCCTAGGTGAGGGGCTAACAATTTTAACCCCACTCTACTGTATCAAGGTAAACATTGGGTAATCCCCAGATTAACAGTTATCAGATATGAGTTATCAGTTCACCGATTACTGTTCACTGAAATAACTTCCCCATTTCCCTCTCCCGCAGCTGAAAAACCTCAAGATCATTAATTTAAAGCATCTTTAAGAGCCGTGCGAGCGGCCAGATGATTGCGAGTCGAGGTGAGAATTTCCGATTCTCGTTGCAGACGACTGACTGTATCGAGCATTTCCAATAAAGCTTGTTGTTCCCCGGCCACACCGTAGAGATTACCCGCCACCCAGTAGGATAATTCCAGGGGAAGACTGGGCAAATCGTCGGGTAGTTCGATTTTTTGAGCGGTTAATTTGGCTGAGAGATGAACCACATCCCGCAGCAGTCGATCCACTTCTGTGGCCAGAGGTCGCAAATCTTGGGTGGTGGGGACATCTTCAATCCACTCCACTAAACCGACACGATAGGGTTTTTCCCGGACGTATTCTAGGACACGGAAACGCTGTTGACCGATGGTGAGAATTTTTAACCGATCATCCGGGAGACGTTGACAACGGACAACTTCCGCACAACTGCCGACTTTAGCGATTTCTCCGGTGGCAGGATCTACCATTAAGACCCCAAAACGGCGATCTTCTTCCAGTATCGTATTCATCATAATCCGATAGCGAAACTCGAAGATGTGTAGGGGCAGGGGACGACCCGGAAATAAAACAACTTCGGGTAGGGGAAAGAGAGGTAATTCTCTAACGGCAATGGAA
Organism: Microcystis sp.; assembly: GCF_048564745.1. Taxonomy (NCBI): domain Bacteria; kingdom Bacillati; phylum Cyanobacteriota; class Cyanophyceae; order Chroococcales; family Microcystaceae; genus Microcystis; species Microcystis sp. The sequence goes on along the minus strand of NZ_JBLZRT010000161.1, from coordinate 6,668 downwards.
GAAGTGGCCATAGGTTTAGTGAAAAAAAACCGATCTTTTCTTATTTTTACACAATCCCCCCTGAACCGCTAGGCAAGGGCAATGGACGGGAGGCGGTCGGCGGTCGGCAGAAGATTATTTTTATTTATACTTCCCACTCCCCACCCCCCACTCCCCTCACCGATCGCATAGCGATCGCTAAATGAGAAAATTGCTCATTTTGTCATCTAGATTGCATTCCGAGCGGAAACCTTTGGGTAATCTATGAGTAGAGATACTCAAAACTCATCTTCATTGGTTCTTCTCTGAGAGGGATGATTTTTTTTCTCTCATAAACTTTACAATATTTAATAGTTGTTGTAACATTAGTTAAATAACTAAGGTTCTCACTACTTGCCATTTATGCCCATAAACTCTATATCTAGCCAAAAAAAGGACTATAGAGGCAATTAAATCGTCAATTAGATTTCTCTCTATCCTTGAGTAATCACTTACCAATCTCTTTACAAAACTAGAATAAACCCTGATAGCATCTCCTTGACTGCCCCTGGGGAAGCGATCTGAAAAACGCCATCAATCCCTGAATATCAACCCTCAACCGACGCGCACTCATGAAAACCTCGAAAAACCTTACCGATCCAGTTCGCGCCTATCTCAGAGAAATTGGCCGCGTTCCCCTTCTCACCCATGAAGAAGAAATTCTCTACGCGAAACAGGTACAAAGATTAATTTTTCTGGAAAAAATCAAAGAATCCCTGAGGGTGAAACTCGGCAGCGACCCCAGCGATCGCCTGTGGTCAGAAGCAGCGGAAATTAGTGAAGAACAACTGCGTCGAGAATTGGGGGCGGGGGATTTCGCCAAACGCAAGATGGTAGAAGCGAACCTGCGTCTAGTGGTTTCCGTCGCTAAAAAATACCTAAAACGCAATCTAGATCTATTAGACCTCATCCAAGAGGGAACCATTGGGATGCAAAGAGGGGTGGAAAAATTCGACCCCACCAAAGGCTATCGCTTTTCTACCTATGCCTATTGGTGGATTCGCCAAGCTATCACCCGGGCGATCGCAGAAAAAAGTCGCACCATCCGTCTGCCCATCCACATCACCGAAAAACTGAATAAAATCAAAAAAGCCCAGCGTCAACTAGCTCAAGAGAAAGGTCGCGCCGCCACCATTGCCGAATTAGCCGAGGAATTAGACCTAACTCCCAAACAGGTGCGAGACTACTTGGAAAAGTCTCGTCAACCCCTTTCCCTTGACTTAAAGGTGGGGGACAATCAAGACACGGAATTAGGGGAACTCTTGGAAGATACGGGACTTTCCCCGGAAGATTACACTGCCTATTCTTCCCTACAGGTGGATTTGGAAAAACTGATGGCAGATCTCACCCCTCAACAAAAAGAAGTGATTTGTCTGCGTTTTGGTTTAGATAATGGGCAGCCCCTCACCCTAGCAAAAATTGGCGTTCGACTCAATATCAGTCGTGAACGCGTCCGTCAGATCGAACGAGAAGCGATCGCTAAATTAAGAAAACGCAAGGCCAACATCAGAGAATATCTAGCTAGTTAGGGTTTGCGGCAAAAAGTTTGTTGGTGGAGGCAGGGTGTGGGGTGTAGGGTGTGGGGTGTGGGGAGAATAAATAAAATAATCTCCTATCTCCGTTCGGCTGAGCTCACGGCCGAAGCCTGACTCCTGAATACTGCCTCCTGCCCCCTGCCCCCTGCCTTCGTTAAGGGTCAAATTGATCGTCTGGATAACAGCGAGAAAAATGACCCATTTCTAAATTAATCGGCGACTTTTCTCGGCTATTTCTCTACTTCTTCAAGATATTTTTTCAACAGGAGAGCTAATTTTTCTTTAGTGGCGACGGGAACAGAATCTAGACGGGTAAGAATAGCGTATTTAAGGGCAGAATGAGCGACGGAAACGGGAGGATTAGCTGCCAGACGACGCACCGTTTCTTGAATAACTTTTTGGGCATTAATAGCGTTATGGTGTAGATTTTCGATCACCATTTCTACCGTGACATGATCGTGATCGGGATGCCAACAATCGTAATCGGTAACTAGGGCTAAGGTAGCGTAGGCAATTTCCGCTTCTCGGGCTAATTTAGCCTCGGTTAAATTGGTCATACCGATCACGGTTGCCCCCCAACTTCTATAGAGATTTGATTCCGCTTTAGTAGAAAAAGCTGGCCCCTCCATGCAGAGATATGTACCGCCCCGATGTAAGGTAACTTCCGGTAGGTTTAAACTAGCGACGGCATCCCCTAAAATGTTGGCTAATTGGGGACAAATGGGATCGCCAAAGGCAACATGGGCAACAATTCCTTCCCCAAAAAAAGTCGCTATTCTCTCTTTAGTTCTGTCAATAAATTGATCGGGAATGACTAAATCTAGGGGTTTAACTTCCGCTTTTAGGGAACCAACGGCCGAAGCGGAAATAATATATTCAACCCCTAATTGTTTGAGAGCGTGAATATTAGCTCGAAAGGGTAATTCGGTCGGTAAAAAATGGTGACTTCTGCCATGACGCGCTAAAAAGGCGACTTCTGTTCCCTCTAAAGTACCGAGAATTAAAGCATCGGAAGGAGAACCAAAAGGAGTATCGAGGGATACTTCCCGCACATCCTTGAGGGCATCCATTTTATACAAACCACTGCCGCCAATGATGCCAATTTTTACCGTCGTCATAGTCTTGGAAAGAATTAGTTATCGTTGCCTCGATGTTACCACAATTGGGCGATCGAACTGTGATAATTTTTCCGTCAAAGCCCTACTTTTTCTTTTTCTTGCCCTTGAGGGAACCATTAATTAAACCATTAAAGCCATAAATTTCTTCAGTTCCCGCGATGGCAACTAACTCCACCTCTTTCGTGTCTCCCGGTTCAAATCGAACTGATGTCCCTGCGGGAATATTCAGATGGGTTCCTTTGGTTAATTCGCGCTGGAACTCCAGGGCCTGATTAACTTCATAAAAATGATAGTGGGAACCCACTTGAATGGGTCGATCGCCTGTATTAGCTACAGAAATACGCAGGGTGTCGCGACCGACATTAATCTCGATCGCCCCGGATGGTGTGATAATTTCTCCCGGAATCATAACTGCTAAAAATCTCCTGTTAGTGAATGGGATTGTGAACGGTAACTAATTTAGTGCCATCGGGAAAAGTCGCCTCGATCTGCACTTCCGTAATCATTTCCGGGATGCCTTCCATTACCTCCTCGCGAGTTAATAAAGTGGTGCCGTAACTCATCAATTCAGCGACGCTACGACCTTCTCTAGCACCTTCGAGGATGGCGGCGCTAATATAGGCGATCGCTTCGGGATAATTTAACTTGATACCACGGTTTTTGCGTCTTTCGGCGAGCAGCGCCGCCGTGAAAATGAGTAATTTATCTTTTTCTTGGGGCGAAAGTTGCATAGATAGGCCTTTTTTCACACAGATGCTAGGGTTATTGTAGTTGTTGGCCGGATATTTGTAGCGATCGAGTTGTGAAATTTTATTTACTTAGGGTTTGCTGAATAATGGTAAAACCCTTTTAAAATAAGGCTTTTGACCTGTTAAAATCCGATGTTCATGCTGCGAAAATCGGATTGGGACCATCAAAAACCTTGCATTATCCTTATTGTAGTACATGAGTTGGTACAAAAAAGAGAGGGCAACAAAGCCTGAAACTCCCGACTCTTGACTCCTGACTCCGTTCGGACCTCGGACGTTCGGCGAGCTCAGTCGAGCGGACGGTGAGCCTGTCGAACCGCCGCGTGAGCTTTTGTCGAACGCTCAGCCGAACCGCCTGTCGAACCGCCGCGTGAGCTTTTGTCGAACGGCAAGAGGCAAGGAGGGGGTTAGATATGTGTAATTAATTTTGCTTAGGTACTTATTAGGATAAGATTATTGGATTCTTGCCAAAGACTGCCTAAATTCTGCGAGAGAATTAGCGGTAGCTGCTAATTTTAGTAGCTCTTCTAAGATAGTAGGGTTAGTGATTTTGCCGATTATCTCTTCAATTTCTGAAGAAATCTGTCCAAACCGCACAGTTAAAACTGTTTTTATGGCATCGCGGCTTTTTTCTAACGCTCCAATTTCCTTGCCAATTTCCTTGCCAATTTCCTTACCAATTTCCTTACCAATTTCTTTACCGCGTTCCATTCCTCGTAACTCCATATTACTCATTAAAGGCATGGTTCTTTCCTCCTCAAATTGTTTGATTTTACTCTCTAAACTTGACTGTAATTCAGGGGATAAAGTCATCATATTGTCGATGATTTCAAACAGTTTAATTATCTGTTCTCTCTCGAACTCCTTTTCATATAATCCCCTGATTAACTTCCACTTCCACTGTTCTCGTTGTGGCAGCTTCCCAGTAGTCGCTTTCGTTTTCAGGTGTGCCATGACTATTATAGCAAAAGGATTGCTACTTGCTTCTAGTTCTGTCCATCTTTCCTCATAGTCCAGTAATTTAACCGTTGGGAATCTCAGGCTGACTTCACAACCAGCGATAGTATAATTATAGGAATCTGGTCGCCAATTTGCTCGTTCATCTCCTAAAATTGCCAGACTGATAACTGGTTTCTGATACAAATCAAAGGCACGATAGTTATAAATATACATCCTCTGAGGGAAATTTTCTTCGTATTGACTTTGAATTTCAATATGAATCAAAATCCAAACTTCTTGTCCCTCAAGTAGCCAAGCCTTATAAAGTTTGTCAGCAAAACGTTTTTTTGTCTTTGCTGAAGCGGTAATCCGTTTGAGTTCTTTTTCTAGGGATTCGGGAATTTTTGTCCAATCAATTAATTGGTGAACTTCAGGAAAAAAGAAGCATAAAAACGCTTCAAAATACTCGCTTAATGCTTCTTTCCAGGGTTCATCATAATTGGCGGTTGTTGAGTTCATTTTTAATCATTACGCTAACCGAATCACAGAAGGAAAGCTTAGACACTTAGATAAAAAAGCTACTAACATTAATGCTCCCTAAAGCTGGTAAAGTGCCAGTAAATCCGGTGATATTTATTAATAAATCATTGCTGGATTGGAAGCCAGCCGCGCTATCATTAATAACGAGGTAGGTTCCGGCTATTGCACCGGTTGTTACCTGCACTAAGGCGGCACTATTAACCCCTAATCCTTGATTACCTGTAATCGCTCCATTAGCATCAGTAAATACTTGATTGATTAAATTCTGTAAAGTGGTGACAGTGCTATTAGCAGCACGACTGAAACTACTAGGCGCACTCGTGGCGTTTCCAGCTTGAGTTAATAAGTCGATTTTATCACTATTGATGGTAAAATCTGTGATACGATCGCTTGTTGATCTGGTAGATTGGCCAAATTGGAAGACGAAGATATCTGCACCTAAACCACCGGTTAAGGTATCGATTCCAGCACGTCCATTGATTTGATTATTGCCACTATTTCCGGTGATATTATTGTTACCAGCGTTACCTATACCATTAATATTATTAGTGCCAATTAGTCTGAGGTTTTCCACATTGTTGGGTAGGGTGCGAGTGAGAGTGCTTTGCCAAGTATCAGTAATGATAACTTCTCCTATTCCTCCTTCGGGATTGATGGTAGCATTAACGGGATTTGACAGGGTTACTGTAAAGGCTTCATCAGGTTCATTGAGGTTATCATTGAGGATGGGAATGCTAATAGTAGCGGTGGCAGTATTAGGTGCAATGGTGATAGTTCCGGTTTTGCTAGTGTAATCTACATTAGCGGTAGCATTAATGGGTGCAGTGGTATAGTTGAAGGTAATTGGTTGTGAATTGGGATTATCAACTATGACGGTGAGGATGGCATTATTATCTTTACCTTCCACTACGGTGATGTCATTGATGGAGAGTTGGGAAAAGTCGTCATTGGTAATTGTCCCGGTAACTGCGTTGGGAGTACCTATTGTATAACCTGTCCCTGCAGCAAGGGTTAAAATAACAGTTTCATTACTTTCAACTGTAGCATCAGCAGTGGGGTTAACTGTTACCGTCGCAGTGGATGAACCAGCAGCAAAGGTGACAGTATTGGTAGTCCCTGTACGAGTGTAATCGGTATTGAGAGTCCCTGTCCCTCCGAGGGTGTAATTGACTGTTAAAGGATTGGTTGTGGAACCGCTACGAGTGAAGGTATAAACCAGATTTGTTGTCCCATCTTCGGTAACACTTGCGGGAGAAACCGCAAGCGTAATACTGGGAAGAGTAGGACTAGAAACATAGCTAAAATAACTAGCAGTTAGACTTAATGCTGTTTGATTATTGATAACCGCAATCAGTTCATCTGGTTCGCTGCCTGGTTTGTTGATGTAGAGTTTAGTATTAGAACCATCAACCGATAACAGATAGTTGCTACTTGAACCTCGTAGTTGAATAATATCATCAGTGGTGTTAAAGTCGGCAATTGTTGCGTAGTCGTTATCACCGGGAAGGGTGCTGTTACCGTCATCATAAAAGGTCTTTGTCGTATCTGCAAGAATAAAGCGATCGCTTCCTGTTCCTCCTTCTAGATAATCTCGTTCTCCTGTACCGTTATTGGTTCCTTGTAGGGTGTCATTGCCCTCCTCGCCTATAAGCTCGTCATTGCCAGCATCTCCATTCACAACATCATTTCCTTCTCCACCCGAAACCTTGTCATCTCCAGCGCCACCACTGATTGTATCGTCTCCTGCTAACCCAAAGAGACCATAAATG
>NZ_JBLZRT010000160.1:0-9062 GCF_048564745.1 Microcystis sp. | reverse complement strand
AGCACAAGGCTTTCAAGACTCGGTTAACAATCTGTAATATTCCTTGTTGACACCCTTACTGACAAGGAAAAAACTGAAATCAAGTCAGGATAAGGGTTGGAGTGCTTACTGAAAAAATTGTTAAGAAAGATCCCTATAAGGGATAGATCAAGGGGGGCAGGGGGGAGAGGCAAAATCTATCTTCAATTTAATTATAACTACTTACTTAAAAATTCTTCGTTGCTTTCGTCCTGTTTCGGAAGAAAGAAAGTTACATTTTGTAATCTTTTGGCCGCTCAAGCTGGAACTAGGGTGAAATGGGCAGTTTGACGGTAAAGCTTGTTCCCTTATCCACTTGGCTATCTAGGGCGATTTCGCCACGGTGGAGTTCGACGCATTTTTTAACCACTGCTAACCCCAATCCCGTGCCGATAATATTTTCCACATTCTGACCCCGATAAAAGGGTTCATAGATCTTACCTCTATCTTCCTCGGCAATGCCGATACCGTGATCCCAGACTTGAAAAACAATGCGATCGCTATCTTTCCCCAAAATCAAACTAATCCCTGCTCCTGTGGGGGAATATTTAATCGCATTTAAGAGTAAATTACTTAAAATCGAGTAGAGCAGTTTCTCATCTAGATAGGGACGGATCATCAATCCCTGACTGACAAATTTAATCGGCGTATTATTTTTATTGATAAATTGAAAATCCTCGACTAAATTTAAACAAAAAGCTTCAATATCAAGCGGCTCTAGTTGACAACTGAGATTGCCAGATTCTGCCCTAGTTAAAATCAAAATATCTGTTAAAAATTGATTCATTAGTTTGACAGAAGACTGGATTCTATATAGGTTTTTTCTGCTCGACTGTTCTGCATCTTTTAAGCCATTTTCTAATAACTGCGAGGCGGAAAGAATCACGGTTAAAGGAGTTCGGAACTCATGGGATATCATAGAAAAAAGCTGAATTTTTAGATCGGAAAGTTCTTTTTCCTGTAGTAATAACCGGTGAATTTCATCACTTTTTTGTCGCCGTTTCTCTTGCCAAAAAACTAAAAAATAAACTCCGCAAATAATCCCAAAGCTAGTAAAAGTTCCCAGTAAACCCAACAGAGAATTTTCGCTAATACTATCCCTAGAACTAGCGATGCTACTTCTTAAATTTCTTTTCTGACTAGCTTGTAAATAGGTAAGAAGATTTTGAAACTTATCCCGGACTTCGACACTTTTAACCGTGATTGCATCTTGAGAAATATCATCGGATCGATCAAATTTATAGGTAGCGATCGATTGATTAAATAGAGCAATTCGCCGATACATTAAATCCCCGATCTGAGTCACCATTTCCCGCTCGAAATCCGTGCCGTTTTCTAATTGTTTGGCCAGGAGTTGCCAGTTAGATTGCATCAAAGCGATCGCCCGACGATGACGGCCTAATTCACTGGGGCTGCCAGTTTTGATATAACCCCGTCTTCCCGATTCGGCCACCGCCATGTTAGCGTAAAGATTACTGAGATTATCGATGATCTCGTAGGTAACTTCCACCTCAGCAGCGCGCTGACGCAGGGCGAGGGTATTGCGATAGGAAACTAGGCTAATAGTTCCCATCAATAAGACAGTTAGCCCGAAACCTCCCGCGATCCATTTTCCTTGTTTGAGCCAATTCATCAGAAGTTAACCGACGCTATTTCCAGCTTACTCTATCTAAATGGAGCAAGAGGACTCCCGTTAAATTTCCCCTTAATTAAAAATATACCAGAAATTAACGGGAGATGAATTGCCCCCAGAATCTAAACTAACGCGACAGCGTTTCCTAATAAGGAAAGGCTTGATTCTCAAGGTATGTATGAGCTTGACATATTTAAGCGGTAAGTGTTATACTGAAAAGATAGCACAGATAGGGTCAGGCTGATGTTAAATGTTTTAAAAGTGAGAATATACCCAAACAAAAAACAGGAACTAGCCTTAGCTAAAAACTTTGGTTGCGTCCGTTTTGTTTGGAATTACTACTTAAATAAAACTAACAATCAGTACCTAGAGACTGGTAAAGGAATGACCTACTGTGACATGGCAAAAGACCTTACCCAACTCAAGAAACAACTGGATTTTGAATGGTTAGCTGAGGCTACTGCCGCTACCTTGCAGCAATCATTGAAAAACTTAGAATCTGCTTTTAAGAACTTCTTCTCAAAAAGAACAAAATTCCCTAAATTTAAAAGTAAGCACAAAAAACAATCAATCCGTTATCCTGAAAGTTGTTCAATTAGAAATAAGGGAATTAAGCTAACTAAATTAGGGGTTGTAAAAGCTAAGATTTCTCAAGTAATAAATGGTAAGATTAAATCCGTAACTGTTTCTAAAACCAGTACAGATAAATATTTTGCTGCCATCTTGTTTGAGATGGATGACTCAACAAGCATTGAAAAACTAAAAATATCAGGGATAGACCTAGGTTTATCTTCTTTAGTTACGGTTTTTGATGGTGAAACAACCTACAAGATTGACCCAATCAAACCTACCAGAAAATATGCTAAACGTTTAAAGCGGAGACAACAAGCATTGTCTCGTAAAGCCAAGGGGTCTAATAATCGCCAAAAAGCCATTAAGGAGGTAGCCAAGGTTCACGAAAAGATAGCAAATACTAGACAGGATTTTCTTCATAAACTCTCCAGAAAGTTATGCGATGAAAACCAAATCGTTGTAGCCGAGAATCTGAATATTAAAGGGTTAGCAAGGACTAAATTAGCCAAATCAATACATGACGCTGGTTTTGGTATGTTGCTTAATTTCTTGGATTACAAGCTAGAAAGAGAGGGAGGAAAACTTGTAGAAGTTGACAGGTTTTATCCGAGTACAAAGCTCTGTTCTTGCTGTGGATTTAAAAATGATTTGTTGACTCTCAGTATTCGTGAATGGATTTGTCCAGAATGTAAGACGCAGCACGATAGAGATGAAAACGCCGCTAAGAATTTAAGGGAAGAAGGTATGAGAATACTGTCAACAAATACCGATGGACAGTCGGAATTTCAAGCTTGGGGAGAAACTGTAAGACTCGTTGGTACTTGTACCGAAAAGCGGGTTTCTGTGAATCAAGAATCCCCCGTCACAGCGTCAGCTTGACAGCGGGAGTGTCAACTCTAGACCATGCGAATTTTAGTAGTAGAAGATGATATGCAACTAGCCGAGATTTTGCGAGAGGCCTTGAGCGAGCGACAATACGTTGTCGATGTGGCTAGAGACGGAGAAGAAGGCTGGAATTGGCTAGAATTAGGCAAATATGACCTTTTAGTTCTCGATGTCACCCTGCCAAAATTAAGCGGAACTTTGCTCTGTCAACGTCTGCGACGAGCGGAATCCCATCATCCCGTCTTTGCTAATGCCACCGTTCCCGTCCTATTATTAACCGCAAGGGATACGGTAATCGATAAAATCGACGGATTAGACGCAGGGGCCGATGATTATGTCACTAAACCCTTCGATTTGGGCGAATTAATGGCGCGGATTCGGGCCTTGATCCGACGCGGTAGCAGCACCAGCAGTATTTTATTATCTTGGGGGGGTTTGCAGTTAAATCCCAGTACCCACGAGGCCAGTTATAACGGTCAATTTCTTTCCCTCACCCCCAAGGAATTCGCTCTCTTAGAATTACTTGTTACCCATGGGCGCCGGGTCTTAAGTCGATCGGGTATTATTGAGCGAGTTTGGTCTTTGGACGATTCTCCGGCCGAGGAAACCGTTACTTCCCATATTCGCGGTCTTCGTCACAAGCTAAAATCCCTCGGTGCGCCGGAAGACTTTATTGAAACCGTTCACGGTCTTGGTTATCGTTTAAAGTAATATCTGCCTTTAGACAGTGGACAAAATCATTTCTGCACGAAATCTGCACGAAGTTTGCAGAGGGTTTCCATAATCATCCATTAAATTAGAAAGTTAGACAGGTGCAGGGCTTCTAGACAATCAGATCGGTCAAACCTGTGACTTTCCTCTCCTAAACGGGGCTGCTTGACATGATTTACACGCGATTTGACTATCACGGTTGGCAGATTGAATTGATCCTAGAAATGCAGGGTTATTCTTTTCAATGTTGGCGAGTGGATGGCAGCGAAGGAATTAGCGATTGCCTAGTTTATGCCACCTCTGAACAAGCTTTAGCGGCTGCCCGACGCAGAGCGGATCTAGAGTCCGCTTGTCTTGCCCTACTGCGGTTTCTTAATGATATCGGCGGCCGGAATTATTATCTCACCCGCGATGATCGCGATGCTCTTAGCCAGTCAATTTTAGAATATGCCCGTCTGGGTGGTGTTTCCTAATTTCTTCCCCGGAAGTTTTCCCCTGATTATGAACAGGATCATCATTCAAACGCTTAATCAAGTATCCATTTTCTCAGCGTCTTGACTTTTTTCTGATTCATTTTGATAACTACGCATATTATTTGAGGTAGGGATGGCAAGATTGAAATGAATAACAATTTGTTTATTTTCATAATTAATATTAGTAATATTAACAACGCTTTGTTCAGGTAATACATTATTAATGGGAATTTCAGCAGAAGGATGTTTATAACCTGCTTCTTCTAACCATTGGGTAATATTACGCCAATTATCAATACGTCCGTTATTCTTATCCAGTAAATTCTTAACATAACGATACACCGTAGCACAAAGATCCGTCTCTACCCCGTTAGGGTTTTTATGGAGTTTTTCAGCGATTTCTGAGGGACTACAGCCACACAGTAGGCCACGCAGATGAGTTTTTTCCACAGGGGTTAGGGGTTTTCCTTTGGCGAAGGTGAGATCAGCGTAGAGGGTTTGTAAGTCCCACTGTTGCGCTGCTTGAGTAAATGGCTCATTGTGCATTGTTGTTACATCCTGATAAACTCCTGATAGCATCTTAGTAAAAAATCTGATATTTGTTAGCATTTACCCTGATGTTTTTCTGAAATCATGGAGTAGTATATCAGTATAGGCACTGAATAAAATCAGTAAACAGCCTATATTTCTCAGTGTTCTTAGAGTATATGGAATGGACTGATGTATCTCTACCGCCAGATGAACGATATTCCCGACATGGCCTAATCGATTGGTGGAATCAAGATAAACTTACCCGTGCAAACGTATTAGTTGTTGGGGCGGGTGCTTTAGGGAATGAGGTACTGAAAAATCTGGCTTTAATTGGCGTTGGTCACATCACTGTCATTGATTTTGATACTGTATCAATTACTAATTTGACTCGTTCTGTTTTATTTAGAGAGTCAGACGTAAATCAGCCTAAAGTCGAAGTTGCCCGTCGCATGATACTAGAGATTAATCCCGACATATCAGTGAGAGCAATTCAGGGAGATTTAGAGTTTGATCTTGGTGTCGGGAATGTGCGGGAACATGACATTATTATTGGTTGTTTAGACAGTATTAATGCTCGTTGGGCAATTAATAACATGGCCTATCGTGCGGGGATTCCGTGGATTAATGGGGGAATTGGTGTGGTTAATGGAGAAATCAGTTTCTTCGATCCTAACACCGATGCTGCTTGTTATGAATGTACCATTACAGATCGGATGTGGAAACGCCGAAACCAGCGATATTCTTGTCAAGGTTTAAAACGGGATCTCCCAGAGAAATCAATACCCACAACTGCGACAATTACTTCCATTATTGCGGCAATGGAAGTTCAACAGGCTTTACTTTATTTACACCAAAAAGAGGGGGTATTAGAAGCAGGAGAAAAGCTTTTTCTGAACTTAAATCCTTGGAATGCCTTTAAGGTCAAAATTCCTCGTCAAGAGTATTGTTTAGCCCATGATTTAACCCTTGAACCGAGTATTAAGTTAACTTATTCACCAAGTTTAACGGTTGAGGAAATTCTTAAACAGTTAGATGTGTCTGGATTTTCTGATTCGGTGCTTTGGCTACGAAATGAAGTCATTGATAGGATGCAATGCTTAAATTGTGGTGATCAAGAACCGATCAACATTCCTCGTTCTCAGTTTGCTGAAAGAGATATTGTCTGTCCTAACTGTCAACAAGAAAGACAGATTCAGATATTAGATAAATTCTCTTTAGCAACTACCCAAAACCCTATTAACCTTGAACAATTATGTCTTCCTCATAACGAGATTCTACATTGCGAGACATCCCAAGGTCGAATATCAATTCAATTTTGCCCAACATAGGAGGAACTATGAGCGATTTATCTGTTACCGTTCGTATGGCAGATGGAACCCGTAAAGCTGCTGTAACTTTACCTGCCACTTTGACAGTAGATCAAATTGTTTCTACTACTCAATCCAAATGGAATTTACCTGCTGATACGGATTATACAGTACGTTTAGAGAGTACAGGGCAAAACTTAAATGGTTCAAGCACTTTAGCTTCAGCAGGAGTTCAAAATGGCGATCTTTTAGTAGTTTATCCTATCTTAGAGGGAGGTTAATTATGGGCGTTAGAGAAACAAGGCTAACCAATGATTTACGACAAGTCTCAGAATTAATTGCGAATTCTGGTGGCAGTTTAAGACTGATTTCTAAAACAGGAAATCCTCCCTATGAATATATCATCGAATACCGATGTAAGGGGATAGAACAAGTTAATGGGAATAATCCTGTTTATCGCAATACTCATCAGGTAAAAATCAAACTGGGGACTAATTATCCTAGAGAAAAACCCGACGCGGAATTCTTGACTCCTATTTTTCATCCTAATGTTTTTGCTGATCGTGATGTTTGTCTGGGAGAGTATTGGACACCGGGAGAAACCCTAGCCGAGTTGGTTTTGAGAATTGGCAAAATTATTCAATACTCTAAAGATGTCCTAAATTTAGACAGTCCTGCTAATAGTACAGCAAAAACTTGGGCTAGTAATAATATGTCAAGGTTCCCCGTTGATACCCAAACCTTCAAAGTTAATATTGGTTGGACTGATATCAGTTGGACTGATGTTTAGATGGTAAAAGAATGGGCAATTTTCTTAGATGATTGCCCTCAATGTCCGTAAAAACTTTTTTGCTCACTATTCCATAGGTAAATTATCATGTCTAACCGAGAAGAAATAAATATCGTCTGGCAAGAAAGCGATGATGTTTATAAACCCATTCCTAAAAATCTCCGTGACTTTATGGCACAAAAAGGAATTTATCTTCAACCTGAAGAAAGCGAAAGCGTATATGGAGTATATATTAATGCCGATGCTTTAAGCAATCTAAAAGCTCATTTAAAATCTAACCTAAGAGTTGAACAAGGGGGAATTCTTTTCGGAAATGCCTATGAAGATACTGAGTTAGGAATCTATGTTGATATTACCGCAGCCGTAGCTGCCCCTGCTACTGTTGGCACAGGCGCACATTTAGATTTTACCCCTAATTCTTGGACAGGAATTATGGACTATGCTAAGGCACAACATCCAGACGATAATATTGTGGGTTGGTATCACTCTCATCCTAATCTGAGTGCTTTTATGTCTGGGACAGATATGAACACGCAACAGGCATTTTTTTATCATCCTTGGTGCTTATCTATTGTTTATGATCCCTGTCGTGAAGACATGAAATTTTTTCTGGGAAGAACGGCTCAACAAATTAAACCTAAAATTTATGGAAATGTTGGTGCTAATTTACGAAAAGAACGTGAAGCAAGAGCATTAGATAGACCTGACTCAGATAATTATTATCGGAGAAGTGACTATCCCGAAAGAAAAAGAAATGATAATGTTAATATATCCTCTGAAAATTTAGCCATAACTTGGCAAGATAGATCATCAAAAAATCGAAGAATACCTAGAAAAAAAATAGATATAATTCAATTTCTGATGTTCTTGGGAATTGTTGTTATTGTCCTACTCCTACTTGCTAATTTACTAGGTTTAGGGAATATCTTTAACAGTCAACAACATAACTCTCCGTTTGAATTTTACATAGAAGAAATGTCATCAAAAGATTTTCAAAACCTAAGGGAGTTAAGCGATAGCCACCCAGAATATCTTAAGTCTTCTGTTCTTAAAAGTGGGGATAAGCTTGGTAGTGGTGGAAGAGTTAAACTGCTTGTCGCTAAACCCTCACAAAAACAGTCAATTCAATCGGTTAATTTAAAATATCAAGAAATTGATTTATCTCGGAAAATGGATAACGTCGATGCTCGATCTATTTTTGATCCTCATTTTGATACTTACTTTCAAGGAAAGAATATCCAAGATAGAAGTATTCCTATATCAGTCGGCGAGAATGCTGATAAAGGCTTTATTTTCTTTATGTATAGCTACAATTCAAATCCCAATCAAGAAGATTTAGGAAAAAGTGGAGAAAGTGTAGATAGCGTTATTTACATACCCAATCGTATTGAATATCTAACTAAAAACACTTCTCATCTACAAAGAATCAGGGAGGGATTATAAAGAATCAGGAAGGGATTATTATGAGTAACAATAACAGTAATTCTGGATGTTCTGGTTGGCTTGGTATCATATATCTTCTAGCTTTAATTGCATGGTTTCCGATTGGGTGGATAATCCTTGCTATATTAATCGTAATAGGTGCTATTAGCAATAATAGCTCTAGTAGGAACAGTAGCAATTCTCAGTCGTCACCATCAACTTCATCTTCTTTGGCTAACAAAAATGTTGTTCCTATACCTGATGATCTTAATAATATTCTGATTGATATAAGTCAGGGAGAAATTAGAGATATGATTAGTCAAGAACCCTTTCGGCCTGGAGAAAAAGTTTATCTATGTTCAGTCCACCGATTAGCTTACCATGAAGATAGTTGGCAATATAATAATTGTCAATGTAGTTCTTGTGGTCATGGAAACAGCACTAAAGCTTATACTGTGCCTAGTCCCATTGATTTAAGACAAATTAAATGGGAAGATCGTGGATAATTAATAGGTTATCTCTATGTTTTGGTTAGTTGCTGTTGGATGTATTTTTATTGCTGGAATTATTATTTATTGTTTTAATCTCTTCGGGTCTAATTCCCCGCCGCTCGCGGCGTATAATAGAAAAATGAGTGAATACATCCATAAGAGCCATAATGTAAGTGTTTTGCTATATCATTTAGTGTTCCCAGCCAAATATCGTAAAGCCGTTTTCGA
>NZ_JBLZRT010000159.1:0-4346 GCF_048564745.1 Microcystis sp. | reverse complement strand
GCTACAAAATGCGCTCCCGCGAGTGCGACTGCATCGCAGAGAAGTGAGTATATAGAGTATTTATACTCAAAATATTTGAAAGATGGGAGAAATCTAGAACAAAAGTTCTCTACATCAGAAAGAGAACCAAATAAAAATTGATGATTGTTGTCTGTTGAGGTAAAATTATTAAGTTGGAAATATTAATTAATCAAACTGTTCTGCGATGACGAAAAAGGCTGTGACTTTAGAAATTCCTGAATTAATACAATTTTTAGTTCAAGAATTACATGACTTACCCGATGACAGAAAACCAGGAAACAATACCAAATATCAGGTAGAAGATGCAGTTAAGGCGGCTTTTTCGGTTTTTTTTACTCAGTCACCTTCTTTTTTAGAGCATCAACGTTTGATGAAAAGTAGTAAGGGAAAAGATAATGCTTCAAGTTTATTTGGTATCAAAAAAATACCTTGTGATAATCAAATCAGAAACCTGTTAGATTCTATCCCAGCTGCCACAATATTTGGCTCTTTTCAACAAGTCTATCAATGGTTAAAAAAACAGGGAGTTATTAAAAAATTTTTCTACTTAGATGAGGAAATTTTAATAGCTTTAGATGGTACGGAATATTTTTCTTCAAAGAAAATTAGTTGTCCCCATTGTAATTGCCGCAATCATCGTAATGGAACGACAACTTATTTTCATGGTTGCGTCACGCCAATTGTAGTTTCTCCTGAGCAAAAACAAGTGATTAATTTAGAACCAGAATTTATTAAAAAACAAGATGGGCAGCAAAAACAAGATTGTGAAAATGCGGCTGTTAAAAGATGGTTAGATAAGAATCATCAAAAGAAGTATGGTTATCCTGTAACCCTGTTAGGAGATGACTTATACTCTCGCCAACCTATCTGTGAGTTAGCTCTAAAACAAGGTTATAATTTTATTTTTGTTTGTCTTGAAACTTCTCATAAAACCTTATATGAATGGCGAGAATTTTTAGAAAAAAGTGGAGAAGTTAAAACCGTAGAAAAGAAACAATGGGATGGACGAAAGAATCTCATTTATCGTTATCGTTATGTTTCTAGAGTTCCTCTGAGAGAGGTCGAGTCAAGTCTCGAAGTTAATTGGTGTGAAGTCACGGTCATTAATGAAAAAACACAGAAAATTATCTATCAAAATAATTGGATTACCAATCATCAAATTACTGAAAATAATGTTGAAAAAATTGTCAAAGCTGGACGCAGCAGATGGAAAGTTGAGAATGAAGGAAATAACGTTCTTAAAAATCACGGTTATAATTTAGAACATAATTTTGGTCATGGTCAAAGTCATTTATGCGAGTTCTTGTTGTCTTTAAATTTACTAGCTTTTTTATTTCATACCGTTTTAGATTTAGTTAATCATACTTATCAAAAGATTCGTGAGTTATTAGTTACTCGCACCAGTTTTTTTAATGATATTCGTACTTTATTAAAATATTTTTGGTTTAAGAATTGGTCAGAGTTTTTCTTGTTTATTCTTACCGAATATGTCCCGCTCAAAAAAATAAATTCTAGTTAAAAATGTCAATTTTTCGAGAGAAGGAAAGATTATTTTATTCATTGAAAAAACCATAAATTAGGTCAGAATTTCAGCTAAATTTATGAGTTGAGATAAGTTTTTTATGGGCAGATATTTTAAAACTGTCTCTTGAAGCTAATTATGATGATTATCTTGAAAAAAAATGATAATTAGACAGAAGTTCTCTTGTTCACATAGAGAACTTTATCTTCTTTTGTTTTCAAAATGAGAATTGCTGGCCAATAATCACATCAAAGCCACCGCGATTAATGATGCTGTAAAACTCTACAAACCAATGAAACGGCTGATGACTTTCCTTCCATTTCTGAAAAGCCCCTGACTTTTTCGACAAACCCAACTCATATTCTTCCGCTAAATAGCGATCCAACTCCTCCCGCAATTGTGCCAAAGCCGCCTTTAATAACCGCTTAGATTCTGCAACATCCGCACCCGCAATAGAATCTTGCACTTGCAGCGACTTAAACCGCTTAAACTCCATATCCGCCGCCACCGCACCCTGCACAATCCGATTCAACACCCCATCATCAAAAATTAAACGACCTTGCCCGGTTTGGGTATCCCTTGCCATCGCCTCGCAAACTTCATTCAGCGACGCAAACCCCACCAACGTACCCGCCCGAATATTAAAATCAATATCCGGCAACGGTTCCAGTCCAAAGTTTTGCTTCTTGGGTTGGGGTTCCATCTGCGCCACCAGCTTCAGGAATAGCCGCAGCTTGCAGATTTCCGTCGCTTCCTCCATGATGTCCACACCATAGAGGTTGTTGAGCATGATCGACTTCAGCACAAAATAGCGAAGATTAGGGTGCTTCGCCATCTCTGCCAGCACCTTGCGGAAGTATTCATAACGCGGTTTTGCCTCTGGTTCCTGTGAGAGCCTCAGATCATCCTCATCGACAAACCCCTGCATCCGTTCCAAACAAGCTGTATAGAGTGGCTCCAGAATATTCAACGCCGCAAACAAAAACGCCCCCGATCCACAGGTGGGGTCTAACACCGAGACTTGTTCGATCGCTTGATACAATGCCTTCAGCAAATCCGAACTTTCGCAACTGGTGATCACATCCTGGGCGAATTGGCGAATATCCAGGTTGTAAGTAATCAGGTCATTAATCTGGGTAACTTCTCCTGCAGCCAGTTTTTGCCGCAGTGACCAACACCGCTTGCGCCGCGCCACATACTCCCGCCAGGTTTCTGTGGGTAGGGCAAATCCATCGGCAGCAGGCTTATTCCAGCTGCCTCGTTGCGAGACATCCTCAATGCCAGCGGCAATCTCAGTCGGGAGTTCGAGATCTACACCCTGACGAACCGCAGGATAGATGTAATGGTCAGGATTTTCCCGCAGCAACGCCCATACCGCCCCTTCTGGCTTAAACGCCACCTGACAGCCCTTCTCTGCCTGGTCAAACAAAAAGGGAAGAATCGTGTTCTTGCTGATGTATTCGGTGATGTCTTCCTTGGTGTAGTACGCCCCCATTTGCTTCTGGTTGATGTACTTCTCAAAGATGTAGCCCAGTACATCCGGGTTGATTTCGTTTTGGTTGCGAAGCGGTCTGTCGTCCAAATGCCAGTCGTACTCATCAAAAAAGTTAAAGACTTGCTCAAACGCTGCATCGGGAATTTGCAGGGTGCGATCGTACTTTTCCTCCAACTGATGGACTTCAAACAAGCCGCCATTTAGATAGGGAATTTTGCCCAAGAGTTTGTCTAATTCAGGATTGCGATCGGGCTTACCTAACCCCTCATGGAACAGCTTCAGCAAAAACTGTCGATAAAACGAATGAAACCTATCCGTTCCCCATTCTGCCTCACACCGTTTGAGCCGATTTCGCAAATAATTTATATCGCCATCCAGAAAGTTTTTCTTTTGGATGAAATAAACAAACATCAGCCGATTGAGCATCAGCGAAGCATACCAGGTGCGATCTCGCGTAGCGAGCGCGTTGCGACCAAATTCTGACTGAATACCTTGAATAAATTGAAGAAATTTCCCGTGTTCCTTTTCAAATCGGGTAAAGAATTTCTTGGTGACTTTCTCGACATCAAAAGCTTTTTTGACTCGCCCGGCGACTTCCACCAGGGTTAGCTTTTCCTCTTCCGCAAATGCGATCGCCAACGCCTCTAACTTCTGCAACAACCGCTCCGCCGACTGTCCCACCTGATATTGCTCAAATCGAGGGGCGAGGGGTTTTCCCAGTTCTTGCCGCACCCACATCCAAATTTGTTGGGTTTTGCCCTCATCGCCAAATACCAACAGGTGGGATTTGCTGTAGTCCGTCAGTTGGCGATCGAGCTTCACCCGGATTGGACGGGTTGGAATTTCTGGGGTGATGCACTTGAATACAGTGAAGCCGCGCTTTTGAGTAATAGAAACCACCTCAAAGGGTTCGCCATCCACCTCAAACGGTAACGTGACGCGATCAACCGTATCCCAGCCCAATTCTTCAATGAACAGAGACTCAAAATCAAACTTCTGGAGGTATTTTTGGGCGCGTTGGCGATTCAGTGGCATAGAGTTAAGGGCTTGGAGAATTAATCAGCAATACATCTGGAAATATGCTGACAGGGGGACAAGCAAGCTGAAAAGCTTATGTAGCATGGAATACAGATACAGACTCCAAAAAAAGATAAGTCATATTTACCATCTGACAGGGGGACAAGCAAGCTGAAAAGCTTATGTAGCATGGAATACAGATACAGACTCCAAAAAAAGATAAGTCATATTTACCATATATGACCTAAATAACGAAAATGATAAGTGAACTATACCAGAAAGTGTTAGAAA
>NZ_JBLZRT010000158.1:0-66129 GCF_048564745.1 Microcystis sp. | reverse complement strand
TTTTTTGGAATTTTTTTGGGCAGGCTATAGTGCAAGTGTATTGGTTTAGGGGGTCAATTACCTGGGGGGTTTGATCCCCCCTGCCCCCCTTGATAAGGGGGGTTTGATCCCCCCTGCCCCCCTTGATAAGGGGGGTTTGATACCCCCTGCCCCCCTTGATCCCGCCGGTCGGGGCGCCGCAACCCCCCGTTCGCCTGGGGGGCCCGGGCCAACAAACCCCCCGTCTCCAGGGGGGCAGGGGGCATCAAACCCCCCTTATCAAGGGGGGCCGGGGGGATCAACCCCCCCTTATCAAGGGGGGCAGGGGGGATCAAACCTAAAATCCATTTTTAATTTAATTACAACCAGCTACTTATACCCCAAATTCCCCTACTGTAAAGCAATCGCCATCGCTTCTTGGGGAATTTGTCGGTAAATTGGTTTTAAAAATTGTTCTATGGCATCGGATTCGGGGGCAGCCAGGGGAAAATTGCCTAAAATGTCGAGAATGGTTTGATTTTCATTCCCCGCAGATTCGACAAGCTCACTGCAAGGCGTAATGACAACGAGGGAGGGATCTAGCTCCTCATCGTACTGCCAAAAGCGATCGATAGTGCTGTCGGGGGCAGTTTTTTCGACTACTGCGGGGGGTTCACTGACTGCTAAAGGTTGATTATCAGAGGAATAGGAGCGTTTTTCGCGTAAAGCTTCCAGAATTTGGCTTTTGCTTCGGCCGCGCAGTTGCAAAAGCAGGAAGGGATCGACACTAAAACGATCGCCCAATTGATAATATACTGCTCCTATATGTTTGCAGGGGTTGGCTTGATCGGGACAGGTGCAACGAGAGCGAATATCAGCTAGGGAAAAGGGAAATAAATTTACCCCACTATCGATAAAAACACGCTCGATATGATCGGGCATTTGTCCGGTGAGTAATTGAGCGGAATAAATGGCTTTTTTGGAGAGAAGCTTAATAATATAATCCCATTCTTCATCACTAAAAGCGACTAGGGATAAATCCACTATATAAGGTTCGGATTCACTGCCTTGTACTCTAGCAATAACTTGCGAGTCTTCAAAGTCAATACTTAAAACATTGCCCTCTCTAGCGTAGAGTCTAGCTCGTTCCAAGCGTTTTTTAAAGCGATAGGAATCGAGTAGTTCTAACCATTTTTGTACCCACCAAGTTTGTTCTGTCATTTTTTATTTACCCTACCGCTTATCAGCTTCGTTACTAACAAAAACACCAATTCAAAAAGGAAACACATCAGCATCGAGGCCTGATTAAGAAAGGCTCATCAGGTATAGTCTGATCAATATAACAACAAATCAGACCCAAAAACGAAGCCCTCAACATTTTAACATAATACCATTTTTCTTTATTCGTGACAGGTATCCTACTCCCCTCTCCCAGAAAGGGGTTGGAGGTGAGGGCAATTAACCATCTCTGCCATTACTTGAGAAAAATGGTATTAGTATTAAGATAAAATTATTGTAGTATCAACGGAAAGTGCGTAAAAAAACTTACTCCCAGGGATTTTACCAAAATGTCTAACGAAACCGTTACTTATAGTCTTGAATCTGTCCTCAAGGAAATCAAAGACAGCATCAAGGAAGTTAACCAAAAAATCGATACCTTGCAACAGGATATTAACCAGAAATTTGATAGCTTACAAAAGGATTTTAACCAGAAATTTGATAAAATTGACGAACGGCTAACTAAGCTAGAGGTAGGACAGGCAAAACTAACTGAGAAAGTCGATGGGATGGATAGAAGACTAGAAAAGGTGGAAGGAACCCAAAAAAATCAAGTTTGGACGTTAATTATCCTTTTAGGAGGAGCGATCGGCACAGCAGCGTGGCGCTCTTTCTTTTCTGGTAATCCTTAGAAATATTACTATAATTTCTCACTTTAGGGTAGTTATGAGGGGAAATTAGCAGATGTCAAACTCAGGTTAAAAATAAGGGATATTTAACCCATCCTACCGATAATTATGCTTTCCTCAACCATCTTTTTAACAATCGCCACAATGCCACTATTATCCCCCCAATTAAAACTAAAGGAAACTTAACCACCCCCAGAAAGAAAGCAACGATTAAGGGATATTTTCGGGTTTCTAATTGCCGAATTTCATCATCGCACTTTTGAACATATCCTGCTAACCCCAATGCTTGAAATAATTCCCGCGACTGAAGATATGCTTCTTTCGCTTCCGATATACGTTTGAGTTTATAGTAGGTAAGTCCCAGATTAAACCAAGCTTTCGCTTCACCCTCCCGATCACCGATTTCCCGTTTGATTGCCAAGGACTGTTGATGAAACTCGATCGCTTTTTGGTATTCTCCTAGGGAATAGTAAACATTGCCTAAATTATTGTAGGATGCCGCTTCACCCCACCGATCACCGATTTCCCGTTTGATTGCCAAGGACTGTTGATGAAACTCGATCGCTTTTTGGTATTCTCCTAGGGAATTGTAAACATTGCCTAAATTACCGTAGGAATTCGCTTCACCCCCCCGATCACCGATTTCCCGTGTGATTGCTAAGGACTGTTGATGAAACTCGATCGCTTTTTGGTATTCTCCTAGGGATCGGTAAACATTGGCTAAATTATTGTAGGATGCCGCTTCACCCCCCCGATCACCGATTTCCCGAAGGATTGCTAAGGACTGTTGATGAAACTCGATCGCTTTTTGGTATTCTCCTAGGGAATAGTAAACATTGCCTAAATTATTGTAGGATTTCGCTTCACCCCTCCGATCACCGATTTCCCGATCGATTGCTAAGGACTGTTGATGAAACTCGATCGCTTTTTGGTATTCTCCTAGGGAATAGTAAACATTGCCTAAATTATTGTAGGAAGACGCTTCACCCCCCCGATCACCGATTTCCCGTTTGATTGCTAAGGACTGTTGATGAAACTCGATCGCTTTTTGGTATTCTCCTAGGGAATCGTAAACAGTGCCTAAATTATTGTAGGAAGACGCTTCACCCCCCCGATCACCGATTTCCCGAAAGATTGCTAAGGATTGTTGATGAAACTCGATCGCTTTTTGGTATTCTCCTAGGGAATCGTAAACATTGCCTAAACTGGTGAGGGATGCGGCATAATTCCAGTTGGTTTGCTCCTGCTGTTGTTGGTAAACAGTGACTAATTCAAGGTAATAATCGGCCCGGGTTTGATAATAACCCCGTCGGGTGAGAAAATCATCGATAGCACGGAGAATATCAAAAGCAGAATCATAGACTTTTAGCTGACTCCAATGATAAAAAATTTCTAAATATTCTGTTACGTCTTTTAGGGTTTGCCAAGGTTTTGTTTTTATAGTTGAAAGATAATAGGCGATCGCTTTTTGGTGTAATTCCCTTTGATCGCCGGCTTTGTATTGTGCATATTCCCAAACTAAAGGCTGAAAACTAAAAATTCGCTGGCGATTTTCCTCTTTTTCTTCTAATAATGATCGTCGCTGTAATTCTCGCAAATCTGCCGTGATCTCGGACAGTGCGATCTCTGGGTAATTATCCATCACCGCTTTGGCTGCCGGAGAATCAAATTCTCGGCGATAAATGCTGGTTTTAGTGAATAATTCCTGCTGTCTTTGGCTAAGTCGCTGAAAACTAGCATCTAAAACTAAAGCAATTCCCACTGTCTCTTGACGATGACTCCCCACCACCTGCGGATCGCTCAAAAGTTGCGATAAATTTCCTAATCCTAAATCCGCTAACCTTTCTAAACTGGGGTTTTGCGGAAATTCTGCTAAGATTAAATCCGCCACCAATCGCAGGAGTAATGGATGACCATCCACCCGTCGAGAAAAGTTCTCTAGATCCCCTGTTATTTGCGATTCTGCTAACAATTGCGCCCCTTCAGGTGGTTTCAAACCTTTTAGCTCAATCCAACGGTTAAAACCCCTAGTTTTTGGCTTTTCTCTGGTGGTGACTATAATTTTGCTGGTGTCACCTTTTTCTATCCAAGCAGTGAAAAACTGCTGATAAAATTCATTATTCCAAGAACCATCTTCCCCTAATAAACTCTCTAGATTATCGATAATAATTAGGTGGCGATGGCGTTGCAATTGTCTGATTAAAGCTTCCTGTAAATCTATTTCTTCTTTGGGGACGGGATAACCAAATTCCGTCAGGAATTGGCGAGCTAAACCACTAAATCCGCCCAGATTTCCCGCTTCCCACCAAAAGCGTTTTGGGAATAAATCTTCATCGTCTCCTAGGGAAGGATCGAGGGTAATTTCCTCCTCAAAAATTTTACTGGCTAGGGTAGATTTTCCAATTCCTCCAACTCCTTTGATGCCAATCATCGCAACATTTTGATCATTAAACCACTGCTTAATTTGGGTGATTTCCTCCTCCCTTCCCTGCCAATGGACGAGACTTTTTCGAGCATTTCCTCCCTTGAAAATACTCCTTTGACTACTGCGATTATTTTCTATTGCGTCTGCTTTTGGGTGCAGATCCGCCAGTCATTCAGGAGGGATTCCTAGATTTAAATTACCCTTAACTTCTTGAATGTTCAATTGTTGTTTAATATCTTTGTTAATTTGCATACCGATTTGAGTTTTCGTTTCTGTTTGATTCTGATTAATTGTCATAATTTGTTGTGCTAGGGTTTGGATTTCTTGGGCAAAATTGGGGTCTTTGAGCATTTCTACCTGTAAAAAAGGAACCACTTGCTGTTCAATCATTGCCTCGGATTTGGTTTGTTCGGCTGCCGCTAAAACCTTGGCTGCGGTGGGTTCCTTTTGTAACTTTTGCTTAATTTTTTGCCACAATTCTACACCTTTATCCATTGCTCCTTCCGTTAATTTACCGATAACAGCTTCAAAGGCAATTTTAGCGATTTCGGCGGCGGCTAACTCTGCTAACATAATTATCAATGGCGAGAATTTTTCGCCATTCTAGCACAACTATTTTGGGATGAAAGCAGGAAAGTCAATCACTCATCTTGTCGGGAATCAGCGTTCCTTTGATCCCCCCTTAATCCCCCCTTGATAAGGGGGGTTTCGATCCCCCCTTAATCCCCCCTTGATAAGGGGGGTGTCGATCCCCCATCCCCCCTTGATAAGGGGGTGTTGATCCCCCCTGAATCCCCCCTTGATAAGGGGGTGTTGATCCCCCATCCCCCCTTGATAAGGGGGTGTTGATCCCCCCTTAATCCCCCCTTGATAAGGGGGGTTTTGATCCCCCCTTAATCCCCCCTTGATAAGGGGGTGTTGATCCCCCCTTAATCCCCCCTTGATAAGGGGGGTGTTGATCCCCCCTTAATCCCCCCTTGATAAGGGGGGTGTTGATCCCCCCTTAATCCCCCCTTGATAAGGGGGGTTTCTGATAATTTTTAACGCCTACCTACTTATTCCGATAAATCGACTAAAAACGTTATCAGATAAGGATTTGAGTGAATGAAACGATCCTAGTGTTCATTCCATGAGATTGTCGGCTATGCTTAAGAATTAAGACGATCACCTTCTTGTCGATGAGAAGCACGGCATAACTTAGCCGTTAGCTGGACTAAAAAGCCATGGCGCTCGAGTTCCGCCTATTTCCCGTCCCGAAGTTATTAATGAGAGCAGATGAACTCGGAAACTTGAAGGCATAACTGCTTACATAGTATTCTTAGGTAGAAGAATAATGCTAAATAATTTTTCGACGCAAAAAAATTAAATTCAGGAAAGATGACTGCTCAATCTCTGTGGAAACCCCAAAAAGTTCACGTAAACCTACTAAGCCGCGTATCTGTGCTTCCCACATCATTAACTTGGTTTCAGACAAACTTTACTGGAATTTGGTTTGGCTGTTTCGAGTCTGACCATGAAATCCAGGATCATCCAGTAACAATGCTGACTCGATTCTATCCTGGTGGTTTTTTTCCGCTGCATGGACATCCCGGTGGTGAAGAGATTTTGGTGCTTGAAGGCAATTTTGCAGATGAAACAGGGGTGCATCCACCGGGTACTTATATGCTTAACCCCGAAGGCTTTATCCATCGCCCCTATAGTGAGGAAGGATGCCTGACTTTTGTTAAATTGCGGCAACATGGTGGTAAAACTCGCCAACAAGTGAGAACCAACATTTTTAATGGCTCCTGGCAAGCAGGTATAGTGCCTGAAATTAAGGTTCAACACCTCTACGAGCAAGCAGATTTCTCAGAAAAAGTCTGGATTGAGCGTTGGCTGCCCAACACTCAGTTGGTGAATGTTGTCGAAACTGAGATTAAAGAAATCTTTGTCATTGAAGGTACCTGGAGTGATGAGTTAGGTAGTTATCCAGTAGGCAGTTGGCTAAGATACCCCCCCCATTGCCCCTACAGTCCTTCCTCAACAACAGGTTGTCTCATTTACGTTAAAACCTATCCTGTTACTGATACAACCGCCAGATTTGTGGTGGGTGATGATTTCCAACATCCTCAAACAATCTGAAGCAACCATACTATGGGATTGAGGGTAGGACGTAGAGTTAAAAAAGACAGGCAGGGAGCCTGTCTAAAAAACCAAACAAATTTATCTATCAGTTGGCCACAAATAGGGAGTTTTTTGCGTCAAATTTCCAAGCAATACCATCGGGATCTCTGATGCGACTCCAATCGGCAAATTCTGTTTCGGATTTATTTTTCTTGTTTCTACCCAAAACGGCTGGGGTAACTCCTAAACGTTTAGCCAAATCCGCCAAACTCATCGATGAGATGGTTTCAGATACAGTGGTTAGGGATTCTTCCCTAACTTCTGCTTCTGATTGGAATAAAGAACTGGCAGAACTGTTTAAACTAGGATTAATTATCTCCTCGGGTTCTTGAATTACCGTTTCTTGAACAGAGATTGCTGCGGTATTTTCTTCCTCTTTTTCCTCAAATAATTTACCTAAATTAGTCAGAGATTGGGAGGAGGAAATAACAGGAACCTCCGAGACAGAATTTTCGCTTTTCTCGGCGACAATCAGGGGGGATTTAGCCTCCTGCG
The DNA here is from genome assembly GCF_048564745.1 of Microcystis sp. Classification (NCBI taxonomy): domain Bacteria; kingdom Bacillati; phylum Cyanobacteriota; class Cyanophyceae; order Chroococcales; family Microcystaceae; genus Microcystis; species Microcystis sp. The sequence continues at coordinate 59,181 of NZ_JBLZRT010000158.1, read as the reverse complement.
ATGGCTCTAAATTGGTCAGGGGAGATCTCGAGGCAGTAATCGCAGGAACTTGTTTTTCCCCTATTTCTTCTAAAGAGGGGTCACTCTCATCAAAAATACTACCCAAGGTACTGGCGGTGATAAAGTAATAGGCCATACCCTTATCGCCTACAGCTTTTTTTTGCGCCCCAAATTCCTCAGCTTTTCTGTCTAAAAATTGTCTGGCTAATTTGGCCGTGAGATTGGCTTTTGCCGATAGGTCAATCGGGGTGAGACAACCTTGATTGTCCTGTAAAAGTTGATTGAAATAGGGGTTAATCACCGTCGATAATTTTGACCAGCGATAGTCTTGCCACACCTTGACTGCCAGAGTTAAGAGGAAGACAAGTAGGATCAATGGCCAAGCGGTAAAAACAAGGATGATTAGCACCGCTAGGGGGATGATGAGGACGAGAAACCCCGCCGTTTGACGATCGATAATTTTTCCAGTCATAATTTCATAAGCTGCCAGAATTAAAATTTTTAATGGCTAGTTTGACTATCTCCTGCCATAAGTGTATATGACCAGTTTAGGCTTTATTGGTCACGCCGGTTAGTTCTAGTCGTTCAAACATGGCAAATCGTGCTTTCAGGGCCAGAGAATCATCAAGTTTTGTTAAAAAAACGGGTTTTTGATACTTTTGTTCTAAAGCTTTTTGGATTAACCAATCGGCTAAAAAGGGATTTTTGGGTAGTAGGGGACCGTGGGCATAGGTAGCGATCGCATTGTGGTAAAATGCTCCTTCATAACCGTCCTCTCCGTTATTTCCGTAGCCAGTAATCACCTTTCCTAAAGGAGAAACGGTCTGTAAATAGGTACGACCCCCGTGATTTTCAAAGCCAATTACTAGCGGTTTTTCCCCAGTCATAGCTTTAATTTCCTCCGCTAAGGGAGAGGCCGTAATTTCAAAAACCACGTTACCGATACAGCGTTTTGCATTGGGGCCGGGATGTTTACTTACTAGGTCTAATAATCCTAATCCTTCGATTCTTTGACCGAAAGCTGGTTCGTAATAATGCCCTAATAATTGTGGGGAACCACAGGTAAAAACCCCCGGTATTCCTGCCGATAATTGTTCTTTCATCGCCGCTGCTTTTTTCCCCTGTAAATCGCGCATAACGATCTCCTGTTGCCGATCCTGCGCTCCACCCCCAACAATTATATCTACTTGATAAAATGTCTCGGCTTCTGTTTGAGCATCTAGGGGAATAATTGTCACAGGAATATCACGCCATTGACATCTTCTTTGAATAGTAATAACATTACCTCGATCGCCGTAGGTACTCATTAAGGTCGGATATAACCAGCCGATTTTTAGTTCTAGTTCTTGCATAATTTTTTAGGGGATTAGGGAATGGGGAAATGGGGAAATGGGGGAATGGGCAAATGGGGAAATGGGGGAATTCAACTAACACCCTAACACCCCAACACCTAACACTAATCTTCACTCTTTTCTAATTTCTACAAAATCTTTCGACCCGTGAGAATCTCTCGTACTTCTAACATAGCAGAATAGGTGGGTAAAATATGTAAAGTTTCCTCATTTTTGGTGTTATTAAGGGCAATTTGGATCGCTTTTTTCAGATCGGATTCAACAATTAAATTAACGGGATAAGCGAGACTATCTTGACTATATTGTAAGCGTAAAGCCATGTCATAAAGTCGATCGCCCGTTACCACTAAAGTTGTTCCCAAACGGGTTAATTTTTCCGTATCCACATCCCAAATCCAAGAAACATCCGTCCCGTCGGGGATGCGATCATTGAGAACTAAGAGAGTAGTAGAAGACTTTTCTTTCTGTAAAATATCAGCCACTGCGCGAATTGTTTCATTCATACCCACGGGATTTTTAGACAGTAAAATTCTAACTTTTTTACCCTCAATTTCTAATTCTTCCGCTCGACCAAAAGCCGCTTTAAAACCCTGAACTGTCTCAAAAATTTCTCGATCTTTAATACCCAATTCCTGGGCTACTAAACCCGCTGCTAAAGTATTATATTTATTATAAACACCGATTAAAATCTGCGGCCAATCGTGACTATGAAAAGCAGGATTACTCTTTTTAAAGCCGCAACTAGGACAACTAAAATCCCCTAAATGGGAGAGATAAACCCCGCGATAATCCAAAGAAGCACCACATTTAGGACAGTAAATAGAATCGACAGCGTGGGGAATTTCTTCTAGATATAATTCCGGCTCACTTAAGCCAAAATATACAACTCTTTGGGGCAGTTGTTGACCCAAATGGGAAAGAGTCGGATCATCAGCATTGAGAATCACTAAAGTATCGGTGGGTAGGGGAGATATGGCCCCTTGCCAACGGCGACTAATCGTATCCACTTCCCCATAGCGATCGAGTTGATCGCGAAACAAATTAAGAGCTAAAATAGCGCGAGGACGACAATCTTTTAAAACCAAAGGGAGAATATTTTCATCCACTTCTAAAATGGCATAATCAGCCTTTAAAGTGCCGAATAAATTGGCATCGGCTAATAAAGCAGTGATTAAACCATTAATTAAATTCGCCCCAGTGGTGTTATGGGTGACTTTTGCCCCCTGACGCTCTAGAATAGTTCTTAGCAGTAGGGAAGTGGTAGTTTTTCCATTCGTGCCAACCACCAAGATTACCCCCCTTCGGACTTGCCCACAAAGTAGGGGTAACAAACGGGGATGGAGACGACGGGCAATTTCCCCCGGCAAGACGCTGGCAGCCCCTAAACGGAGTCCTTTAACCACAGCAGTAACGGTTTTAGCCACCGCTACGGCTATCCCTAAACGGATGCGATCAAACAATTGCATGAAGTGAGATTTTTATAGCTGTTTCGTGATTTTACCCCTAAAAGAAGACCGGTAAACGGGGTAAGTTCCCTAATTAGTCTCCCAGTGGGGGTAAATCTCAGTTTATTCTGGCTTTTTTTCTCCCCTAACAAGTTTTTTAATTGTAGTTCTGATCGGAAATTTTCTGCGTAATTCACTATAAGTAATTGTTGATTTTTCCTCAATCATAAACAGGAAAGCTTCTTGTGTAGAATTGTATTTTTGAGGATAGCGAGGACTGCTAGGGTGAATGGCGATTAAATTATAAAAATAAGAACCTTGGTTAAGAGAATGGAGGCGACGTAGATCGCTAGTGAGAAAAGGCGCAGGAGCGAAATAACGAAAGAAATGGTAGCCAATTTCTGCTAAAAATTCTTGCAATTGCTCAATTTTAAATCCATATTTTTCGTAATGGGGTGAACAAACTTCAATATATAACATGGGGTGATACTGTTTTAAGGTCTTCCTAGCTCCCTGAAGAACTTTAATCTCCATTCCTTCCACATCTATTTTAATAAAATCACATTGTTTCAGATGCAAATTATTTTCTATCCAAAAATCTAAGGTTGTGGAAGTAAATAGTTCTCCCTCCACCTCTGATGATTCAATAAAGCGGGTAGCTCCCATGTTTTTAGGGGCTTTTTTTATAGAAAATTTTTTTTGAGTATCACTAATAACATCAGTTTGTACTTGTACTAAATGTGAAACATTATTCAATCGCAGGTTTTCCAAGAGAATTTGATGAGTTTCTGGACAAGGCTCAAAGGCAAATACCCGTCCTTCAGGGGATGATAAACGGGCTGCTAAAGTTGAAAAAGTGCCAATATTGGCACCAATATCAAAGCAAACATCCCCCGGATGAATCATTTTATCGTCGATTCCGGGATAAGCACTCTCCAAATTTTGCAGATTTTCTAATAAGTTAGCCATCTTCTGATCGAGACAATAAAATTTACCTTCAGGTGTATTAACCAGCCTCAAATTATCATTCATAAACTCAGCCTTGAAATATTTGAAACCATCATATTCCGCTTCGAGAATTTTGTCAATATTTAAAGCCAATAGATTTCTATAAAATGTAGCACCTGAGTTAAGTTTTAGCTACTTGATTACAGGGAAGTATTCTTACAGCGGTTATCTTAGTAGTAGAGTGCGAAATTTTCTTTTTGGGGAGTCAGCAGACCTGAGAGCGGAGACGATGCCAAGTATACGTTACACTTTACCTTTATGAGAAACGCTTCATCACAGTGATTGCCACTGCCATCAAATACAAAAAGCCTTTATCTGCCCCGGCGGTTCGTCTTTGAAAAAGACAGCCTATAATATAGGTAAGTTTGGGGCCGATTCTACCGCACACGACATTTTAGGGCTAGAGCTTATGGGTTTATTGACAAGATTGGGGATTTCACTGGGATTAATCGCCCTAGGTGGTACTGTGGGTGTGCTAGGAAATCAGTATTTAAGCAGAAAAGCGCCCCTAGAGGTAAATAAACCGCCGGCAATCCTCCCCGCTTCCCTCTCTCTCCCTGTTATTCCCCAAAACGACGGTAATGTTAATTTTATCGCCCAGGCCGTGCAGAAAGTCGGGCCGGCGGTGGTGCGGATTGACTCGGCCCGGGAAGTGGCCGACCAAATTCCCGAAGAATTTAAACAGCCCTTTTTTCGGCGCTTTTTTGGTAATGAAGTGCCGATTCCCAGGGAGCATTTGGAACGGGGAACCGGTTCTGGGTTTATCATTAGTACAGATGGACTACTTTTGACTAATGCCCATGTGGTGGAAGGGACAACCCAAGTAAAAGTGACTCTGAAAAACGGTCAAACCTATCAGGGTAAAGTCCTGGGGGTTGACAATATGACCGATGTGGCCCTGGTGAAAATCGAGGCGGAAAATTTACCGACGGTGACTTTTGGCAAGGCCGAAACTTTAACCCCCGGAGAGTGGGCGATCGCAATTGGCAATCCCCTAGGCTTAGATAATACGGTGACAGTGGGCATTATTAGTGCCTTGGGCCGGACTAGCAGCGAAGTGGGGGTTCCCGATAAACGGGTTCGTTTTATCCAAACCGATGCCGCTATTAACCCCGGCAATTCCGGCGGCCCGTTGCTGAACGCCAAGGGGGAAGTTATCGGCATTAATACGGCAATTCGGGCCGATGCCCAGGGTTTAGGGTTTGCTATTCCCATCGAAACCGCCCAAAAAGTGGCGGGACAGCTATCTAGCAAGGGTAAAGCGGAACATCCCTACATCGGTATCCACATGGTGACGCTAAACCCAGAATTACGGCAGCAATTGAACGAAACTAAAGAATTAAACTTTAATATTGACCAAAATGAAGGGGTAATCGTCCTGCGAGTGGTGGAAAATTCCCCCGCTCAAAAAGCCGGAATGCAACCGGGTGATATCATCGAAACTGTGGCAGGAAATCCCGTTAAAACCGCCGCCGATGTGCAGCAAGGTGTGGAAACCAGTGCGATCGGTGGTAATCTGGAAATCGAGATTAACCGCAGGGGTAAACAACAAACTCTCACCGTTCAACCGGGGGTTTTTCCCAGCAAAACTAGCGATTAAAGCAAATACCAGACCATCCTGGCAACTGGGGCAAAAAGTATTAAGTGTACGGTAGAAGGTGGCTAGACTTGCGAGCAAGATGTGAGTCAGCATCGTTTCAGTATATAACCATGAGCAGGATGGAAAGGTTGACAAAGCTTTGTCCTCGTGAAACGTCAAGGCAAACGGGAAGGAAAAAACTTTGAGGAGAAGACTTATTTCATCAGTAGTGAAAGATTGTCTGCGAAAGCCTTTTTGAAGCCAATTCAGGGGCATTGGAGTATTGAAAATCAGTTAAACTGGGTGAAAGATGTCACCTTGAAGGAGGATAAACCGCCTCGGTGGGGGTCATTCTCCCGTTAACTGGGCGATTTTATTTAGTTAGTTGATTTCCTTAGTTTGCCGTGGAAGGTTTCGGACGGTTCCCTAAGCTCGGCGTTTATGGGCTAATCAAATTGAGACAATTTTTACCACTTTTACCAAAGACAAAACGATTGCAGGAGCAAATCAAATCATGAAAGCATCAGAAACCAGTCTTCGTAATTTACTTGAGGGTACTAAACAATTTCAAATCCCTCTATTTCAAAGACCTTATTCTTGGGACAAGTCAAAATGGGAGACTTTATGGGAAGATCTAATGAGTCTCTATGATAAGGAGCAAGAACCTCATTTTCTTGGTTCTATTGTCACCCAGTCAATTCCTGGAACAGCCGAAGGTATATCTCCGTATGTCGTAATAGATGGACAACAACGTCTTACTACTCTTGCCATCATCATAGCGGCTTTGCGAAATTATTTACAAGAGAAAAACCATACAGAGTTGGCGGAAGAATTATATGAATACTATCTGATAAATAAGTTTAAAAAAGATGATGATTTTTATAAAATCTTGCCAACTCAAGGTGATCGTGAAGCTTACAAAAGTATCATAAAAAACCAAAATAGCAGAGAATTTGATAACAAAATAATATATAAGGCATATCAATACTTTAAGGAACGTCTTAAAAAGAAGAATTTTGCAGAGGGAGAACATAAACTCTTCAAAAATATTCTTTTAGAGCGTTTAATTTTAGTCAATATTACTTCTGATAGCGAAGAAAATCCTTATCTTATTTTTGAAAGTCTCAATACAAAAGGACAAGAACTTACCCAAGCCGATTTAGTCCGCAACTATGTTTTTATGAAGTTACCTAGTGAACAACGAGAAGATATATACAAACAAAAGTGGCAACCTCTTGAAGCATCTTTTAAAAGACTAGCTACTACAGAGCCAATAAAAAAAGAGGAAAAATATGCTGAATTATTGACTAATTCTTTTTGGTTCTATCTTCGCAAAGACGGTGAATCAATTAGTCAAAAAGAAGTTTATAAAGAAATTAAAAAACGCCTAGACAAAAATGCGGAAAACAATAGTTTTAACATTAAAGATAAACTAGATGAGTTGATTAACTTTGCTGAATATTATCAGTGTCTTGTTTTTCCCCAAGAAAGTGAAAACAAAGACGAACTAAAAGATCGGTTTATTCGATTAAATCGCCTAGATTTTGGTACTTGTCATATTTTTCTTCTCAATATCTATAAAGATTTTCAAGACAAGCATTTATCTATTCAGGATTTCCTTCAAATTGTTGATTGTTTAGAATCATACTTTATTCGACGATCCTTTGTTAATAAATCTACAAGAATTTTAGGGAAAATTTTTGAAAATTTATATGAAGACATAAAAAAACAATCTAACTCTAATAATACACTGTTTAATCTAAAAAAAGTTCTGAGAGATTATCAAGGAGAAAAGTCATGGCCATCAGACGATGAATTTCGTGAAGGACTAATCAAAAAAGACATCTATAGTAAAAATGCCAAAACAAATGATAGAGTTAAGCTTATTCTGGAAACCATAGAACGCCGCATGACCAAAGAGATGGTTAATACTAAGAACCTGACAATAGAGCATATAATGCCCCAGAACTTAACAGCGCACTGGCAAGATATGCTTGGTGATAATCACGAACAAATACATAAAACTTGGCTACATACTTTAGGTAATCTGACTTTGACGGCCGACAATTCAGGCTTATCTAATAAACCATTTTCGGACAAAGTTATTTTGTTTAAAGACAGTAATGTTTCTTTGAACAAATACTTTTCTGACAAAAATGTCTGGAATAAGGAAGAAATTGAAAAGCGAGCTAATTATCTAGCTGATCTGGCTATTGAAATTTGGTCAAGATAAAATAACTAAAGATGTGCGAAACGTTTAGGCATGAAATAAGGCTGAAATGCCTGAAATAACGGCCTAGTCAGGTCTTCAGTGATCAAACGGCAGCCAATGGAAGCCTAGAATCATCCGTAGTTAACTTGACCTTGAGTCAACTACAATGATATATAGACAGCCAATGAATGTCAGGCTGTATCCTTAACAAGGGAACAGTCAAACGAGGAGCCGTATGAGGTAAAACTCTCATGTACGGTTCTGGATGGGAGGGGATGGAGGCGACTCTATTCTCGACCCCTAATAAAATAGCAGCGGAGCGATCGAAATTGAGGCAGCGGTTACACTTAAAACTATCAATTGGGCGCGGGGCTGCCCTTCTAATCGGTTTGCTGGGATTAACGGCCTGTCAACCTCCTGATCCGCCGAAAATTTCGCCGACGGAATCGCCTAAAATCGAGGAAACTGGCCGCTTAATTCTCAATAATGCCACCTTAGAACAGGCTAACCCCTCGGGACAACCCCTCTGGAAAATTCAGGTCAAAAAAGCTACCTACACCCAAGACCAAAAAATTGCCCGTCTGGAAAATATCAAGGGTAATATCTATCAAGAGGGGAAAGTAGTTTTACAGGTTAGTGCTGACCGCGGTGAAGTTTACAAGGAAGGCCAGGAAATTCTCCTCAAAGATAATATTGTGGCTGTGGATCCCCGCAATAAGGCCATTATTAACGCGCCGGAATTGCGTTGGCTACCCAAGGAAGGTGTTTTAATCTCCCCGAAAGGGATCAAAGGTAGTCATCTACAACTAGAAGCTAAGGCCCGCCAAGGACGCTACGACACGCGCCAAGAAAAACTAGAATTACAAGGTCAAGTGGTGGCCACCGCCAAGGAATCTCGTGTCGTCCTGCAAACCGAGCGCCTGTACTGGGAAATTCCTCAACAAGTCATTAGTACCGATCAAAAAGTAGCTTTTGATCGCTATATTGATAAAACTATTATCGATCGCCTGACTGCTATCGGCGGTCGTTGGGAAAGAAAAAATAATCAGGTTATCCTGCAAGAAAACCTCGAATATCGCTCTTTAGAACCACCTTTACAGATTTCTGGTTCTCAGGCAATTTGGAACTATCAAAATCGTACCCTAACTTCCGATCGCCCCACGGAAATTTTTCAATATCAAGATCAAATCACTATTACCGGTAATCGTGTGGTGGTGGAATTAGGCAATCGCATCGCTTATCTCAAGGATGGGGTTAAGGGAATTAATCAGAAAACTGGGGCGCAATTGTATAGTCAGATCTTAACTTGGAAAATGTCGGAAAAAATTGTCGAGGCCGAGGGGAATATTATCTATGAACAACAGGAACCAAAATTTAATCTTACTGGCGATAAAGCGATCGGCACTTTAGAAGATAATAACATTGTTGTTACCAGTAGTTCCCCCGATCGAGTTGTCACCGAGATTTATCCCCGTTAACAGGAAAAATTAGCCAAAAAAAACTCTCCCCAAAAAAGGGAGAGGGGGGGTAAATATTTAAAAGCTTACCATTTGAGCAGGTTAAACTGTTCCATATCGATGGTGTCGCGGTTACGATAGATAGTCAGGATAATCGCTAAACCCACGGCTGCCTCGGCTGCCGCTACGGTAATCACGAAAATAGTAAAAATTTGGCCTCGGATATTAGCGGGGTCAAGATAGTTGGAAAAACCCATTAAGTTAATGTTAACAGAATTGAGCATCAATTCGATCGACATTAAAACCCGGACGGCATTGCGACTGGTGACTAAACCGTAAATTCCGATACAAAACAAAGCCGCCGCTAATAACAAATAATACTCTAACTGAATCTGCATGATACCTCTTTCTTTTGTCCTATTTAGGGGCGGTTAATTCTCTAGGTCGTTCTGGCAATGTTAAGGCTGTGGCCGTAGGTTCTTCAGCTTTTAGGGTGGGGATAAGGTCACGACGAGCTAAAATAATTGCTCCTACCATGGCCATTAATAATAGCACGGAAGCTAATTCAAAGGGTAGCAAGAAATCACTAAAGAAATGCTTACCGATTTCTACTAAAGTGTTAGTCACCACGGCCGGAGAAGTGCTAGAAATTGACCAAGGTGTGATTAAAACCATGGTCGATAACAGCACAAATAAACCAACACAAACTAAAGCAGTAGATGCCTTACGAATCCAACGTTTAGGAATATCAGAAAAGTCCTCTTGCTTGTTAACAAGCATAATGGCAAAGAGAATTAAAACGTTAATTGCACCCACATAAATTAGAATTTGTGCCGCCGCTACAAAATCAGCATTTAGTAAGAGATATAAACCGGAAATGCTGATAAAAACACCGCCCAATAAAAAGGCGGAATAAACGATATTAGATAATAGTACCACGCCTAAAGCTGTCCCGATTACTAGGGCTGCTAAAATGCCAAAAGATACTATTTGAACGCCCTCGGCTAAATTCACAGTAGTTTCATCTCCTTTTATGTTTGAGAGTTATTAATTATTAGTTATCAGCTTCTGAAGGCTGACGGCTGACGGCTGATAGCTAACTGCTAATTAATCAGTAATTTCTTCCGGACGTTTACCGGCGCGTTGACTACCGGCGGGTAAATCGTGGGGTTCGATAACACCTTTAGGCAAATAACCTAATTCCCTCAGAGGTGTTACCATCGGATCTTGGGTAACTTTGTAGGGTAAACGGCCTAGGGCGACGTTATCATAGTTTAATTCATGACGATCATAGGTCGCTAGTTCGTATTCTTCGGTCATCGATAGGCAATTAGTCGGACAGTATTCCACACAATTACCGCAGAAAATGCAGACCCCAAAATCGATACTGTAGTGTTTGAGTTCTTTCTTTTTAATTTCCTTGTTAAAAGTCCAATCCACTACCGGTAAATTAATCGGACAAACTCGCACACAAACTTCACAAGCGATACATTTATCGAACTCAAAGTGAATTCTACCCCGATAACGTTCCGAGGGAATTAACTTTTCGTAGGGATACTGGACGGTAATCGGACGACGACGCATATGATCGAAGGTAACGGATAAACCTTCGCCGATGTATTTCGCCGCTTGAATGCTACCTTTGGCGTAATCGCTGACTTGTTTGAGGATGTTAAACATGATGGTCAGAGGTATAGTAGGTTAACAGGGCAAAAATGGGAATTAACCGCCAAAAGCAAAGGGAAAAGCTAGTTTTAGGGCGGCGGTAAGTAGTAGGTTAACTAAAGATACCGGTAAGAGGAATTTCCAGCCTAAATCGAGTAATTGGTCAATGCGAACCCGGGGTACAGTCCAACGCAAGAGAATAGCGATGAAGATGAGAAAATAGGCTTTTAATACCGTCATCGTAATCCCTAGGGAAGCGGTGATAATTTGTAGCCAGGGATTGGTTTCACTCACTCCCAACCAGCCGGCCACAGCATTGACGGGGATAGGAAATTCCCAACCACCAAGATAGAGGACCGCGAAAACTAGGGCCGACAGCACGAGGTTAACGTAGGAACCCACATAAAAAAGAGCGAATTTCATCCCCGCGTATTCGGTTTGATAACCGGCGACTAATTCCTCCTCCGCTTCCGGTAAATCGAAAGGCAGACGTTCACACTCAGCTAAAGCGGCAATCCAGAAAATCAGAAAACCCACCGGTTGGCGCCAGATATTCCAGCCTAAAATGCCATAACCGGATTGTTGTTCGACAATATCAATGGTACTGAGACTATTAGACATCATCACAATCGCTAATACCGATAAAGCCAAGGGAATTTCATAACTAATCGATTGCGCCGCGGCCCGCAGGCCTCCCAACAAGGAATACTTATTATTCGAGGCATAACCCGCCATTAATAAACCAATGGGGGCAATACTGGACAAGGAAATCCATAAAAAGATACCCACGTTTAGGTCAGTAATCACCAGATTTTGACCGAAGGGGACGATGAGGTAGGAGACAAACACCGGCATCACCACCAAAATCGGCCCAAAGAGGAATAACCAGGGGTCAGCCTTAGCGGGGACGACATCTTCTTTAAAGACTAATTTGAGACCGTCGGCGACCGGTTGTAAAACGCCCAAGGGTCCTGCGTATTCCGGCCCGATACGCTGTTGGACGGCGGCGGAAATTTTTCTTTCTAACCAGACGCAGACTAAAACCCCCACTGTGGCGGCTATAATCATCAGGAACATGGGTAAAGGCATCCAAATCGCTTTAGCCAGTCCTCCACTTAATCCCAAGTCTGTTAGGGATTTAATGAAACTTTCTTGTAAATCTATGCCTTGATTCATATTTGGCGATCGCTGTACTGTCGATAGTTCGGCATGGTTTGAAGATTTTTAAGCAAATCTTATAGCCTAGTATACAGTTAGTCGGTCTGAGGGTTATCAGTAAAGTGACAAAGGCTTCAACTCATTAGCAGCCAAGAGAGTCAAGCAATCTTGATTCCCCCGCCGAGAATAGGTATTAGTCAATAGTTAGACTCTGAATCTATCAATGTTCCCATCCGTTTCTTAGCGCCGACAACCTCAGCTAGTTACCAATTATTCACAGGAAAAAAATCTAGTTAAGTAGCTGGTTATAATTAAATTAAAAATGGATTTTAGGTTCGATCCCCCCTGCCCCCCTTGATAAGGGGGGTGCCGATCCCCCCTTGATAAGGGGGGTATCTGATAATTTTTAACGCCTACCTACTTAACTTATCGTTTAGGCAATGAAAGCAGCCCGCTCGAATCTGTCTTACTCTTTGTGTTCTTTGTGCCTTTGTGGTTGATCCCCAGAGCCAATCCGACTGTTAAAACCCAGTTATCGAGCGTTTCTGGCCACTCCCCGCTATTTAGTCTGATAAGCCGCCTGTAGATCCTGAATCGAAAACAAAGCTTGAAACTGTATTCCCTGAGATTGGTAAAATTCCGCGCCTCCTTGCTCTCTATCCACCAAAGCAATAATTAAATCTACTTGATAACCCGCATCGCGTAATCTTTCTACCGCTACCATAGCACTTTTCCCCGTTGTCACCACATCTTCGAGGACAACCACCGCGGCACCGGGGTTTAAAGTCGGCCCCTCGATATAAGCCATGGTTCCGTGACCTTTTGCCTCTTTGCGGACAATTAAAGCTGGAATTGGGCGATTTTCGTAGGCAGATACCACACTAACGGCGCTGACAATCGGATCCGCCCCTAGGGTTAATCCTGCCACCGCTTGGGTATCTGGAGGCAGTAGAGACAGCAATAAACGCCCCACGGCTAAAGCTCCCTCCGCAGTGAGGGTAACTTGTTTGCCGTTGATATAGTAGCTGCTTTTTTGTCCTGAAGACAGGGTGAAATCCCCCTCTCGATAGGCAAGACGGACAAGAGCATCGAGGAGAAATTGACGCAGGGAAGCAGTGTCGAGATTCGCTACCGAGGAATTAGTCATATTTTCAGGATTGGGAGCCTGACTGACTCCAAAATTTCGGTTACAATTGAGCCAAAAGTCATTATATATTGACTCGATCTCTAGTATTGATTTCTTTCTCATCCCATTGAAGCAATTTTTTAATTAACCCTACCCCCGCGAGGAGATTTTTAGCCATGCGCGCTCAATTTTTACTCCCTTCCCTGTTTTGTTTAACCAGTTTAGTCTGGTTGAGTTCGCCTAGTGCGATCGCTCAACGTTCCCCCGCCACCACTCCGGCACCGGTAAAAACCCAACAATTGCAACTTGTCCCCTCTCCCGATACGGCGGTGGGATTTAATAATATCCCCGGTTTGTTTAACCGCGCTGTTAATAACAATACGGGTCGTTTCTACGACTACACCAGCATTTTAGGACAGTTCAACTCTCGGGAGGGTTGGCGTACTTTTATGCAAGGTTCCTATTTCGATAATATGATTACCCGGGATGCGAAATTGGTCGAAACTTTATACTATGATGTCATGCAACAGCAACAGTCTGGGCCTTTAATTCGCACCCAAGATTTACCCAATCCCTTCGATACTTCCCTACAGGAAAATCCCAGTTATTTAAGTCCAGGCGGCTTTTAATTCGCCAATTCAACTCGGAATTGACGAACAATGTAATGGGTCGAGAATCTTCTTTGAAGGTTCCCGAACTGCGGCAATATGCCTTTTTAAGTTCGATCGAAGCTCCCTGAGAAGCTAAACTCTCACCCATTTGGCAATATCAAGAGTTTTGTCATAACGATAGCTCATGCCATCATTGGCAACAATCATTTGACCTCGACTGGCTTTATTTTTGATCGTACTTAAGCTATAGTTGGTCAGTTTTTGCATTTCTTGATGGGTAAAATTGTCTTGATTGTTCATTTCAGAGACAATTTCTATCGTTTCATCAACGGTTTGGTCATTGTTAGAATGAGTTGCAATCACTGCTGATGGATGATAGTCTTCCATTCTCATTAATCGCCAAGTAGAATCCTCGGAAAGTTCCAAAACCTTTTGATGGTAGTTAAACAAACTTTCTCGATGTCCGACACTAATAAAGGTCTTGCCAGTTTGTTGTAACTGTTTATATAAATGATCTTCATTTTTTAAATCTAAAGCACTGGTGGCTTCATCTAAAATCACAAAATCTGGCTGATTAACGAATAGTCGCGCAAAGGCTAGACGTTGTTGTTCTCCTAAGGATAAAATATTTTCCCAATCCACTTCCTCATCAAAATTTTTGATGCGATTAAGAACATCTTGCAGGTTAACTTCTTGTAAGATTTCTTTTAATTGGGATTCACTCATCTCCGTTGTCGTTTGAGGATAAATTAGCTGTTCGCGCAAGTTTCCTAAAATGATATAAGGACGTTGGGGTAAAAATAATAAATCGTCGAGGGGAGGTCGCACCAAATGACCTGTACCTGTATTCCATAACCCAGAAATAGCGCGTAAAAGAGAACTTTTTCCTCGACCACTTGGCCCAACAATTAATAAACCTTCCCCTGGTTCAACGGACAGTGATAAATGTTCGACAATCACTTTAGCGGCATCGGGAGTTTGTAAGGTGACATCATCAAAAGCTAGATTGTTATCTTCAATGACTTTAATGGTATTAACTGGGTTGGTTTGTTCGCTTACACCCTCTAAAGCTTGGTAAAACTCTTCTAAACGTTCAATATAATTAATAAACTCACCGGAGCGTCCAAATTCATCCACTAACACGGATAAAGCTGTGGAAAAGAAATAGCAACAATAGCTGGCTTGGTTAACTTGTCCAAACTCAATTTCACCACTAATATATAATGGGGAAACAATTAAGAAGGGGAAGATTTGAACAATGGATTGATAGCCTCGGTTAAAAAATTCCTGGGTTCTTTCCCAATTAATTCTTTCAATCATGATTTTAATCACCTGATTGAACTTTCTTTGAATAATATTTAACTCTTTTTCTTCCCCTCTAAAAAATGCAATTGATTCGGCGTGTGTCCGAACATGAGTAATGGCGTATTTATAGGTTCCTTCGATTTCTAATTGTTGTTTATTGACTTTATTTAGTTGTTGAGTAATATAGGTGGCAAGAATATTTCCAATAATCGTATAAACCAGAAGCACAATAGAAATGGTTTTAGAAATTGACCAAAGGATGACAATAAAAACCAGCATCTCCATAACTTTTTCAACACAGGTTGTTAAAAAGTCCATCGTTGTTCTGGCAATGGGTTGAATTTCTTGGGATAAACGTTGATCTGGATTTTCAATATCCCCTTTAAAATTAATTTGATAATAAGCACGATTTTTAAAATATTTTTGCAAGATACTACTATTGATCCATTGATACCAATCCAGCGCAATTAGTTTTTTAAGAAACCTAGACAATCCTGTGAAAAACGTCATACTGCCTAGAGTAATCCCATAAATAATGACAAAATGAGTTAATTTTTCTGCATCCCTAGCTTCTGTGACGCTAATTAAGTCTCTAAAAACGAAACTATTAAACGCATTAAGACCTACTACTCCCACTAATAATAAAAACAATAAAACGAGCATTCCCCAGGAACGAATAATCTGCGAAAAAGCTCTATCCTGGTGTTCTTTCGGATACCAATAAACTTGAATAAATCTTAAAAATTCTTGAAGAGATTGATTGAAAGTTCGGGTATCTTCTTTGAGATTTATAGTATCTGAGGCTTTTTCTGCAACATTCATGGAATTCTTCTCGCGCTAAAATGGGGGACATTAGAACTTTTAATGTCTATCTATTGAGTTAGACACTAATTCAGCATACCATAAAAATCTGCATTATTATCACAAATTCTATTACTACTATTTTCTAGATTTTTTACATATCAGGAATCAATATTAACCTATTGTTTAGGCATTGGAGCAGATTCATAATCGTTTGATAATTTTGGCAGGATTACCAGCAACAACAGTAAAAGGTTCTACATCTTCTGTTAGAACCGAACCTGCTCCAATAATTGCTCCTTTCCCAATCGTAACTCCTTTAAGAATTCCAACATTAAATCCAATCCAAACATGATCTTCTATCACCACAGGTGCAGATATTTATATCAAGATCCTTAGTATCCTTAATCAGATTATTTAAAATTGCTACTTCCACAAAATGTTTATGTCTTAAAACATAATTTAATGAATGAGCATCAGTGTCATAAATATTGACATCATCGGAAATCATAACTTCGTTACCAATTTTGATAGAATTAGCTGATCTAATTCGAGTTCCTTCACCCATATAACAATCTTTACCGATTTCTATTTTTCCGCCATAAGCAAATATAGCTAATTCTCCGAGAATTACTCTATTTTCTCCAATTTTAATTAAACTTTTATCATTCTGATGATTTACACAATTTCCGTAAAATTTTACGGAACTATCGAACGTTGCACTTTCAGCCAGTTTTTGGAGTTTTTCGATTTTTTGTTGTTCTTCTAAGAATTTGGAAATTAATAAATATAATTTATTGTTTAAGTTAAACATAATATTTTCCTCGTGGAATTGATGATCTGACTTTTTTGAATCTAGGGATGAGATAAGCTGCGCAATTCAGCTTATGGGGTCTGATTAAATCGATCATTTATTTTGTTAAAAACCCACTTTTAGTAAAATATTCAAAATAAGTTTTTAACAATTTTTGATCAATCGGGGGAAAATTAAACGCTGTACCCTTTAACCCCATCATCGTATTTTGATCATCAAACTGGGAGGGATAACCTGCGGATAAATTTTCATCTGAAAAGTTATCTAACACCGGAGATAAAGCATTATCTGTATTAATTTTACATTGTTCTGTTAAATGTGATCGCCATTTTTCAAAGGAAACACACTGCAACGGATAACCCATTTCCCGAACACAATCAAATAAGTCACGATTTAAGGTTGGCTGAGAATTCAACAAATGAAATGCTTTCCCTAAAGAGCTTTCTTGACTGGCTAAATGTATAATTGCACCACTCACATAATCCACAGGAGTGAGGTCTTCTGTACTATCACCAAAATCAGGAATCATTCCTAATTGAATACAGCCTTTAATCATACGACAAAACAAATCTTCTCTATTACAAATTCCAGTTTTACTATGTCCAATAATTCGAGATGCTCTGAAAATTGTCATCGGAAGTCCCCGTTTTCCAGCTTCCATGATTAATTTTTCAGCGACCCATTTACTTTGAGTATAACCGGCATTGAGTCCATGATTTATACCCAGGGGATCAGATTCTTGAATTAAGTTTCCTTGAGCATAACTGGGGGAAAAAACAGAAATCGTCGAGACAAAATGGACAGGTTTGGTTTTAATTAAGCAGGCTAATCTCAAGATTTCTGCTGTTCCTAAAACATTAGTGGGTTTCAGTATTGAATAGGGATAAATGGCATTCACCCAAGCTCCATTATGATAAATTACATCAATTTGTTCGGCTAATTCCAGAAAATCAGGTTCACACATTCCTAAACGTTTTTGGGATAAATCACCAATAACAGGAATAATCCGAGAGCTTTTGTGTTCATCCCATAATTGAAAGGTTTTTAATTTTTGGTAAATTTTGGCTTGAGCTTTTTCTAAACTTTTGTCTCGAATTAAACAATAAATATTAGCTTCTGTTTTGTCTAATAATTCAGCTAATAAATGAATTCCGAGAAAACCCGTAGCTCCTGTTAGCAAAATATGAGCAGGTTTCTGAGGAAAGAAAGTCAGAATATTCAGCGGTTGAATAGTCGGATCTAAGGTGATTTCAACTAGCCAATCTGGGCTTTGATCACTCCCAATTGCATCAGATAAATTAAAATCTAAATTAGAGGATAATCCCGCCACCGTTGGTTCTGAAAAAAGATAATTTAAAGGAATATTAATAGATAATTGTTCTCGCAGTCGAGAAATCACTTGAGCGGCTTTTAAAGAATGTCCGCCTAAATCAAAGAAATTATCGAAAATACTAATTTGTTTTAACCCTAAAACATCTTGCCAAATCTCAGCAACAATTTTTTCTGTAGCTGTTCGGGGTGCAATAATCGTTTTTTTATCCTGACTTTCGGTAGGTGCAGGTAAAGCGTTGCGATCAATTTTTCCACTACTCATTAAGGGCAATTCTTGAAGCTCTACAAAGAAAGCCGGAATCATATAATCGGGTAATTTCTGTTTCAGAAAACTCCGTAATTTTGCAGGATCGATGGATTGCGCTTTAGGGACAATATAAGCTACTAATTGTTTATGATTCGTTTGATCTTCTCGAACAATTACAGCCGTTGCTCTGACATCCGGGTATTCAGTTAATACGGCTTCAATTTCGCCAATTTCAATACGAAACCCTCGAATTTTAACTTGATTATCAATTCGTCCTAAAAACTCTATATTTCCATCAGGTAAATAACGAGCTAAATCTCCAGTTTTATAAAAACGTTGATCTTCAGATGAATTAAAAGCATGAGTAATAAATTTTTCACGGGTTAAATCATCTTGATTGAGATAACCTTTCGCTAAACCTAAACCTCCAATTAACAATTCTCCGGGTATTCCTATCGGAAGTTGTTGCAGATGGCGATCGCAAATATAAACCTGTGTATTTGTAATCGGTTTACCAATGGCAACAGAATGAATTTGAGCAATTTTATGAATGAAATTGGGATTAAAAACTGTGCTGGTTATCGTCGCTTCTGTCGGACCATAAGCATTCAACCAAGTGATATCTTCTCGTTGACTATTTGATAGTATTTTTTGCCATAATATTAATCGCTCTGGTAATACTTCTTCACTTCCTGTAATCACTAAGCGTAGGGTTTCAGGTAAGGTTATTAAAGTTTGAGATAAATCTAATACCCATTCATGCCAATAAGTAGCCGGAAGATTAATGACTGTTAAACACTTTTGCTGAATAAATTGAGTAAAATCAGCTAAAGAAGGGAACATTAATGCAGGACGCATAACTAAAGTTGCACCCGTTAAAAAAGTTGGATAAATTTCTTCAGCAGCTACATCAAAGGTAAAAGAAGCAAATTGTAAAATTCGATCACGATTTGTTAAATCATAGAATTTAATGATTCCTAAACTATGATTAACTAAACTTTGATGTTCAATCATAACCCCTTTAGGAGTGCCTGTTGAACCAGAGGTATAAATAATATAAGCTAAATTATTTGGCTCAATAGGGTTAAATAAATTGTTTTGGCTTTGACTAACAATTAAGTTTTCTTCAGTATCCAGACAAACCACTTCTGCTTGATGATCACGGAATAAATTAACCAAGGTATTTTGAGTAATTAATACCGAGACTTGAGCATCATTTAAGATATAGTTTAAACGCTCTTGGGGATAATTGGGAGCTAGAACAAGATAAGCAGCACCGGTTTTAAGAATTGCCAAAAAACTGATAATAATAGACACAGATTGTTCTAAACAAATTCCCACTAACGATTCAACTTTAACCCCCTTAGATTGGAGATAATGAGCTAATTGATTGGCACGATGATTTAAGTCTTGATAGGTGATTTTTTCCCCGCACCATTCTATTGCGATCCCATTTGGATTTTTTAAAACTTGATGTTCAAATAATTCATGAATACAAACCTTTGGATTTTCAGCAATATTAGTCTGATTCCATTGAGCTAATAACTTTTGTTCTGATAAAGGTAAAATAGGTAATAATTCAATCGATTGTTCAGGATTAATGGCAATTCCTTCTAATAAAGTTTTAAAGTGGGTAATCATGCGCTCAATTGTGTCTTGATTAAACAACGCGCAATTATAATCAAACGATCCAACTAAACCCTCAGTCGTTTCTTGCATGGCTAAGGTTAAATCAAATTGAGCAATTAAAGCATTCATCGTGACGGGAGTTAATTTTAAATCCGCCATCGAAAAATGATTAATGTGCAGCATATCTTCCCAAGAAAACATCACTTGGAATAAAGGACTATAACTTATGTTTCGTTGAGGATTTACCGCTTCTACCACCTTCTCTAAGGGTAAATCTTGGTGTTCATAAGCTTCTAAAACTACTTGTTTGACTTGATTTAATAAAGCTTTAAACGAGAGATTTTCTTTAAACTGAGTCCGAATGGGTAAGGTATTAATAAAGCAACCAATTAAGGGTTCAATTTCAGGAAATTGTCGATTTCCACTAGGAATTCCAATCACAATATCTTCTTGACTGCTATAACGATATAATAAAATATTAAAAGCCGTTAACAGCGTCATATTCAAAGTAGCGGTTAACGTTTGGCTAATATTTTTCAGGTTTTGGCTTAATTCTGGACTTATTTTAAATGTACAATTATTGCCTTTAAACGTTTGTATGGGAGGACGAGGATGATCAGTGGGAATTTCCAATAAGGGTGGAATTCCCGTTAATTTTTGTTTCCAATAATTAACTTCCTGGGTGAGTTTATCTCCTTGTAACTGTTGTCTTTGCCAAACGGCAAAATCACCATATTGAATAGGCAAATCGGGTAAAGGATTAGATTGTTTTTGTAAAAAAGCTTGATATAAACTAGAAAGTTCTTCGAGGAAAACTTTCATTGACCAGCCATCAAAAATAGAATGGTGTAAACTCAAAAACAAAAGATAAGAATCAGCTTTTAATTTAACCAAAAAAGTCCGCATTAAGGGAGCTTTGGTTAAGTCAAAGGGAGTATAAATTTCTTGTTCGGTTAATCGCTCTAATTCTTTGGTTTTTTCCGCAGAAGATAAAGACTGTAAATCCAGCAAGGTAAAATTTAAATGAATTTTAGGGTTAATAATTTGTCTGGGAATTTCGTCAACTTCTTGAAAACAGGTCTGCAACACTTCATGACGTTGCTTAATAGTTTCCAAAGCTTTTCTAAAGATATCAATATCTAAATTGCCTTCAATTTGAAAGCGAAACGGCATATTATAGGTATAGCCTTGAGCTTCTAATTGGTACAAAAACCAAAGTCGTTCTTGGGAAAAAGAAAGCGGTACAAGTTGAGACGGATTTCTAGTCGGTATTGTATTCGTTTTTAAACCGATTCCTTTTTTTTGTAGTAATAGCTTCAGTAATTTTTGTTTGTCTTGAGAATTATCGTTCATTTTTGACATGAGTTAATAGGATTTATTTAATTTAGTGATTTTAGGTTGGTTTAATGGATACAAATCAACCTAAAAATTGTTTAATTATTGATGCTAAATAGCGGTATAACCTCCATCTACCATTAAAATTGCTCCAGTTACATAAGAGGAAGCTTCGGATGCTAAAAACACGACAGGACCAATTAACTCTTCTAAATCTCCAGTTCGTTTCATGGGGATTCTAGTATATAATTCGTCCATTTCATCCGAAGTTGAACGTAAACCTTCTGTTCCTTCCATCATATTATTCATATACCCCGGTGCAAAAGCATTGACTCGAATTTTGTGACTAGCTAATTCGACCGCTAGGGATTTTACTAATTGATTGACACCACCTTTTGCGGCGCTATATGCTCCTGAAGATTTGGGAACAGCAACGAAAGCACAGATAGAAGAATTCATAATAATTGAACCGGCTGTTCCTTGTTTGATCATTTGTTTGGTTGCGAGTTGAGCGCAATTAAAATAACCTTTTAAGTCAACATTAATAACCTGATCCCATTCAAATTCTTCTAATTCATCAGTGTTTTTGAGAATTTCAACTCCTGCATTACAGACCATAATATCGAGTTGACCATAATGAGCAACCGCCTGGTTAATTAAATTCTGACAAGCTTGACGTTGACGAACATCGGTCTCAATTGCGATGGCTTCGCCTCCTGCTTCTTGAATCAGTTGAACCGTTTGTTCAGCACCAACTTGATTAATATCACCAATTACCACCTTAGCTCCAGCTTGTGCTAATCCTTGGGCTAATACCCGACCAATTCCTCGGGCAGCACCCGTGATAATTGCAACCTTACCTGTTAAATCAAAGAGATGATTTGTCATTTTTTTCCTTCAGTTTAAATCAATGTCCATTATAGTAAAGTTTAATTCATTTAGGTTCAGCTTTGAGATAATAAAGCTTGAACTTCTTCTGGTGAAAGTTTGGAAATTTCTTGAACTGTTACGGCAATTTCATTCAGTAAACCTTCATGCCCCACTAATTCAATCATGACTTGAGTTAATTGGCTGATAGTTGAGTGATTAAAAAGTTGACGCACAGAAATTTCAATTTCTAAGGTTTGACGGATTTTACTAATCAGTTGAATCGCTTTTAAAGAATGCCCACCTAACAGAAAGAAATCGTCTTCAATCCCAACTCGTTCTACTTCTAAAATTTCTGCCCAAATTTCTGCTAAAACTTCTTCAATTGCAGTTCGAGGAGCGACATAATTTTGAGTTAACGATAAGGGGTTTTTATCGGGTATTGGTAAGACTTTTCGATTAACTTTACCATTAGGACTGAGTTGAAAAGATTCCATCACAACAAAAGCAGAGGGAATCATATAATCGGGTAGCCAGTTTTCAAGGAAATGACGTAATTCAACTTGGTTTATGGTTTCACCTAGACGGGGAATAAAATAAGCGGCTAAATATTTTTCTCTGGCGGTTTCTCCCTGAACTGTAGCAACAGCTTGAGCAATTTGAGGATGTTGATTTAAAATAGTTTCTACTTCCCCTAATTCAATTCTATAACCTCTAACTTTGACCACATCATCAATTCTTCCTAAATATTCAATGTCTCCATTGGGTAAATAACGAGCTAAATCTCCAGTTTTATACAGCAATGAATTATCGCTAAAGGGATTAGGAATAAATTTTTCTTTGGTTAATTGGGGATTGTTGAAATAACCCCGCGCTAAACCGCCACCCGCAACATATAACTCGCCAGTGACTCCGATGGGTACAGGTTGAAGATGGGAATTTAAAATATAAACTTGCACATTAATCGCGGGTTTACCAATGGGAATATACTTCGGCCAAAGCTCAGGATTAGGGTCAAAGGTATAACTGGTAACGATATCCGCTTCTGTCGGGCCATAAAAATTGTAAAGCGTACAATGTTCGAGTTTCTTGAATGCAGAAATCATCGCTGGAGTAATTTGTAATTGCTCTCCAGCTGAAATAATTTCACGCAAGTTAGCAAATAAGTAGGTTTCCTCACTATAGGTTTCAATTAATTGTTGTAACAAAGTAACGGGCAAAATCGCTTTATGAATAGGGTTATTTGCCAATAATTGACTTATTTTAGCAAGGTCTAAGCGGGCATCTTCTGGAACAATAAATAAGCTTCCCCCTAAACACCAGGCTGCAAACATTTCGTGATAGCTAACATCGAAATTGAAGGGAGCAAATTGTAAGAAATTTCTCTCCGGTGACATTTTTGCCTGATGATGCTCAATAATATTGGTTAAGGATTGATGCAGGATCATAATCCCTTTTGGCACACCCGTAGAGCCTGAACTATAAATAATATAGGCCAAATCCTTTAAACTCACGGGGTTGTCAAGATTAGTCTTGGGTTCTAAGGCAATTTCTGACCCTTGTTCATCCAATAAAATCCGTTGAGAAATGGTTTCACTGTTTAAAAGAAATTGACAATCTTTTTGGGTTAATAAGGTTTTGATTTGGGTGTCTTGCAGGATGTAAGAAAGTCTTTCTTGAGGATAGGTTGGGTCTAGGGGAACACAAACACAGCCTACTTTTAACACTGCTAAAACGGCAATTACCATATTAAGAGATCGTTCTAAACAAATCCCGACCAAAGATTGAGAACTCACCCCAATTTTTTGTAAATAATGGGCGAGTTGATTGGCAGACTCATTGAGTTCTTGATAGGTTAATTCTTGCTCTTGAAAAACAACGGCGATGGCTGAAGGGGTTTTGAGGGTTTGTTGTTCAAATAATTCATGAACGCACTGTTTTAGGAGTTTTTCGGGTGCAGTTTGATTCCATTCAATTAATAATAATTGACGTTCAGCTTCCGTTAATAAAGGTAAGTCTTGAATCCGACGATGGGGATTAATAGCGATTCCTTCTAATAAGGTTTTAAAATGACCTAACATCCGTTCAATGGTGTCATTTTCAAATCGTTCTTGAGGATAAATAATTTTAATACTTAAGGCTTCTCCAGGGGTGACAATAACCGTTAAGGGGTAATCAGCATTGCCATAATCTTGCATTTCACCGACTTGTAAACCGCCTAAATTCTCACTATCATTTTCGCTAAAGGGTAAATTTTCAAAGACAACAAAACTTTCAAAAACTGAATGAGGGGACGGAATTTCACTCCATTTTTGAATATCAATTAGAGAACTATAACTATATTGCTCTCGTTCTAAATGCTCTTGTTGTAATTGTTGAAACCAAGTTAATAATTCAAGTTGAGACTCAATTTGGATGCGAACGGGTAAGGTATTTAAAAACATCCCCACCATCGATTCAATCCCTGTAAAATTAGGCGGTCGTCCCGAAACGGTTGCCCCAAATACAATATCAGATTCACTACTATAATGATGTAATAATAAAGCCCAAGCTCCTTGAATTAGGGTAGAAAGAGTAAGGCGATATTCTTGGGCGAGTAATTTCAGACGACTGGTAATTTCTGGAGAAAGTTTTGATTTTTGATGAAGATAATTTTTACTTTGAGTAACCAGAGAATTTAACGGTTTATCAACGACTAATGGAGTTGGAGAGGTAAAACCTTGAAGATTTTGTCGCCAAAATCGTTCGGCTTCAGTTTGATCTTGCTGTTGTACCCAATTAATATAGTCTTGGTAAGGGCGGGGTGTGGGTAAATTGACGGGTCGATAGTTGATGAGTCCAGCGTAAAACTCGAAAACTTCTTTCAACAGAATTGCTGTTGCCCAACCATCTAATAAAATATGATGTCCAGTATGGATAAATTCATATTTTTGATCTTCGACTTGAATTAAATGACATCGAAGTAAGGGGACTTTATCTAATTCAAAATATTGCTCTTTATCAGAGATTAATAATTCCTGAAATTTAGTTTCTTGTTCGGCGAGAGAATGCGCTCGCCAATCATAATTAAACCAAGGTAAGGTGACATTTTTTCTAACCACTTGTAAAGGCTGTTTGGTTTTTTTCCAAGCAAAACAAGTCCGTAAAATACTATGTCTATCTACTACTTTTTGCCAAGCTTGTTGGAATGCATTAATATCTAAATTACCTTGCAAGGTGATTTGAATTTGTGATAAATAGGTCTTTGATTCTGGATTATATAAAGAATGAAACAGCATCCCCTGCTGCATGGGAGAAAGGGGATAAATGGATTCAATATCTTTTTTACTAACCTTAGATTTTTGAGGTGTTACCATTGTTTTTCCCAATAGATTAAATAAAAATATGCGTGAGTTTCTTGAATCAAATTTTATTCAAGAAACCTGATAAAATTAGAACGAATTACCTTTAACGTTGACTAGACCACTTGAGTTTAAATTTGTTAATTTCTTCATCGGTGTAAAAATGACGCACTAATGGTTGATCATAAATCTCTTCTAAATATTCATCACTAAAGGTCAGACTCTTTCTTAAATTATCATAGATGAGATAGTCATCCGCTTCTAAAAAGTCTGCTCGGTCAAGTCGTTCACAATCTAAATTTTCAACACCTAAAAAAGTTTCTAGGGCTTCTTTTAAGCAAGAATCAAGTTTTTCTAATTTTAAGACTAATAAGTCAATATTTCTGTCTGGGAAATTCGCAATCGCATAACCTTTTTCTTTCGGAAAATCAATGGAAGCGATATCAATGCCGAAAACTGGTTGCAATTCTTCTTCAAACCAGTCAAACTGCTTTCCATAAACAAATTTTTGAGACCAAAATTTTTTAATAATTTCATCCATTGTGATTAATCCTTCTTGATATTTTATGAAAAATTCAGGAAAAACAGATTGACAATGAATGACTTGAAAAAACCAAGAAATATTACGGGCGATGGGTTCTCGGACTCCAGTAATAATTTTAATATTTTTTTGATTTTTAATTTCCTCAATGTGTTCGCTTAAATATTTGGTCATACAGGAATGCCCAAAGGTAAAAGCATGATAATGTTTCTCCAGTTGCATTGTTTCCCAAATTTTTGAGAAATGTTCTGAATTCAGATTATGAATATGATAAATAGCTTGATTTTGCAGATGTTTTTTTAGGGTCAAATAGGTACTCATTGAACCGACTTTCCCCATTTGATAAACAAATATGACTGAAGAATTATTGAGAAGTTCTTGTTTTAATTTTCTTTCTGTATTCCACATATTAATCCTATTATTCATATAGGAATACACGGGAAAAAACTGTTTATCTGCGATGGGATAATAGTTAAGAGCTTGGTTTGAGAGTTTAGTTTGTGTGTTCATGATGCTTGTTGATGATGCTGGAGGGTTGAATTTAAAATGCTGACGAGGATAAACCACCATCGATGGGAATAGTAATTCCCGTTATATAACTCGCACATTCTGAAGCTAAAAATACAACGAGATTAGCAAATTCTTCAGTCGTACCAATTCGATTCATGGGAATTGTTTTTAGAATTCCTTCTCGGATTAAATCTGGGGTTGTTCCTTGCTTTTTGGCATAAATTTCTAAATATTCTCGATGTCTAGGGGTATCAATAACGCCGGGGTTAACACTATTAATTAAAACATTATAGGGGGCGGTTTGTCTAGCTACTGATTTGGTAAAATTCATTAAAGCTGCATTGACAACACCCGATTTAACTAAACGAGGAGATGGCTCTTTTCCCGATGTCCCAATGATATTAACAATTCTTCCCCAATGTTGTTTTTTCATAATCGGTAACACTAAATTGGTTAAGCGAATATAACCCATTAATTTTCCTTGAAAAACGTTTAACCAATCTTCATCGGAAAGGTTTTCAATTAAATTATCAGCAAAGTTAGCTCCTTCAGAATTATTTACTAAAATGTCAATTTTGCCATATTGATTTAAAGAGTCCTGTATTAATTGTTCAGAATCTTGAGCTTGATGGACATCAGCCACTAAACTCAGAATTTCTTGGACAGGATAAGCTTGAGCCAGAGATTGATAAGCTTGTTCTAAGCGTTGGGAATTGCGACCACAAATAATTAAGTGACAGCCTTCTTCTGCTAATTTTTCAGCAATGGTAAACCCAATTCCCGCACTACTTCCCGTAATCAAAGCCACTTTATCTTTTAATCCTAAATCCATAAACTTTGTCCTAGCATTTTGAGGTTAAACTTAAAATCATAAAACGAACTAAATTAAAATTTTAATCAAATTAATATCTTGTTTCGATGAATTATATCCCTTTTTTAAAACTTTTGAAGGAGCATAATAAATTTGACCATATTCTAAACACTGTTCTTCATTTTCTATGGAGATTTCTAATTTTCCATTCAAAATAAATCCGATTTCTTCTTGCTCACCTTGATGTGGGGGAATGGAATAACCAGAAGGGATTTTCATCATGACAATTTCAAACCAAGAACCCTTAACAGATTGACAAGGTAAATGAGTGATTTTATCTTGGTTGTTGGATAGTGTTAATAAAACATCTTCTGACGGTAAAGCAGAGGTAATCCGTTTAAGATCAAATCCAATCATCGGTTCTGATAAAGGATTAAAAGCACCATGAGGAATATTGCCATCAGCTATATAAACATCTTGCAAAGGTCTTAAGGGTTTAATCAAATCTTTAATATACAGTTCCAGTTCTCCTGAGAGTACCATGCCAATTTGACTTTCAGGATGTTGGTGGGATTCAAGTTTAGCATTAGGAGCTACAGCGGATAATTGAAAAATGGTATTTTGGCATTGAAAAACCTCTAATTCTACATGAGGATTGAGTTTAAGAGGATCGGGAATTGGGAAAAATTCAGACATGATTTTAGGGTACAGGTTCAAAATGAAATTGAGAGGTTAAATCTCAATTATTTTTATGTGATGAAGGCAACTATTTTGAGCGGATAGGTAGCTTTTTTAGGTATGCACTGGTAAATAAATACTTTGAATCATGGTGTTTT
The DNA here is from genome assembly GCF_048564745.1 of Microcystis sp. Lineage (NCBI taxonomy): Bacteria > Bacillati > Cyanobacteriota > Cyanophyceae > Chroococcales > Microcystaceae > Microcystis > Microcystis sp. The sequence goes on along the minus strand of NZ_JBLZRT010000158.1, from coordinate 31,199 downwards.
CCTTTTTGTGAAATAAAGACCAACTCATCTCAATTTTACCATATTGTGAAATAAATTCTAAATCATATTCTCGGAGGGCATTTTCATTGGTAATGGCTAAATCTGCCAACCCTTGTTTAACTTGAATAGCGGCCACACTGGTAGAATTGACAAATTTGATTTTAATCTTATTTTGATTCAGGTCGCCAGGTAATAAATAAGGAAGTAAAGGAAGAGGAGCGGGATGAGTGACCAGGGTACAATTTTCTAAAACGATTTCTTCATTTTTTCGCTTGGCTAATCCGTAAACGGGTGTGGGATAGGTGAAGATAAAACCTAGTTTAAACCTCGGTTCCATATAGAAATCATTAATTTTTTCATAGGCATGGGGGACTAACGCCAAATCTATCTGATTTTCGAGTAAAGATTCTTTTAAATCTGTAAAGCTATCAAATAAATGACTATTAACCGAAATCTGTTGTAATTTCCATTGAGAAATTAGATAATTTAAGGTTTGTTCACTACTGGTTTCTTTTGGCCCCAAAGTGCCAACGCTTAAGGTTTTGACATCAAGCTGGGGATAACACAATTCCATTGAAAACTTTAACATGGTTTTAAGGCTCCTGAATTTTTAAGGGTGGATAAATTAGGATTTCCGGTACAAAATAAAACAATTTCAAGTTCAGCAATTAAAAATTTTACCAACTCATCAACGGCGGCTTCTGATTCAATCGCTGCTACGAGAAACGGACGAGCCAACCCTCCTAAATCGGCTCCTAGAGCGATAGATTTGGCAAGATCTAAGCCATTTTTTAAGCCCCCAGAAGCAATTAAAGGAATGGTTGAATTCATCGACCGAATGGCGGTAATACATTCAGCCGTAGGTAAACCCCAATCGGCAAAAACTTGTCCGAGATGCCTTTGTCTGTTGTCTTTGGCTCTTTGGCTTTCGACTTTGGCCCAGGACGTGCCTCCGGCTCCCGCCACATCAATCGCGGCGACTCCGGCTTCAATTAATTGTTTGGCCATCACCGCAGAGATGCCATTTCCGACTTCTTTGGCGATGACAGGAACGGGTAATTGAGCGCAAATTTGCTGAATTTTAGCGAGTAACCCTTTAAAATTAGAATCGCCTCCCGATTGCACCCATTCTTGTAAAGGATTGAGATGCAGAATTAAGGCATCAGCTTCTAATAATTCCACCAATTTTAAACAGTCTTCTAAACCGCAGCCGTAATTTAACTGTACAGCCCCTAAATTCGCTAACAGGAGAATATCTGGCGCCAGAGAACGGACTGCAAAGGTCGGCGCTAATTCCGGTTGTTCGAGTGCAATGCGTTGAGAACCCACCCCCATCGCTAAACCATAGCGTTGAGCGACCGTTGCCAATCGAGTATTGACTAAATGGGCTAATTCTGTTCCTCCAGTCATGGAAGATATTAGAATTGGAGCTTTTAGAGATTTCCCCAAAAAGGTTGTCCCCAGTTCAATATCGCTACGGTCAAGTTCAGGAAGACAACAATGGGTAAAACGATATTTTTCTAAATCGCTTGTAAGTTGTTGAAATTCTACATCTTCTTCGATACAAACTCGCAGATGTTCGCTTTTACGATTTTCAATTTCACTGGGAAGATTAGGAGATGACATAGTTGTTATCAAGCATGAGGGTTAAACATTAAATTGAGTTTAAAAATCGAGTTCTGAAAGCAGTTCATCTAGTTCTACCTGATTAAGATCCGCATCGGGAAAATCCGATGGAGTATAGCCCCCTTCTGCCGATAAACAATGGTTAATCAGGCTTTCTAAAGAATCTCGATAAGCAGCGGCTAAATTTTTGATCGTTGTTTGATGATGAAAATTTTCACTATATTGCCATTCCATGTCAAGTTGCCCATCAACCACAATTCCATGAATCGCAATTAAATGGGAACGTTGTCCCAAAGGACTATGAATGGAACCACTGGATTCTTGAGATAATTTCCAGCCTATCTCGCCGATTTGATGGCTTGTAAATTGACCTAAATAATTAAAGCTGACTTGAGCTTTTGGATAGTTTTTTAACGGGGATTGAATCGTTAAATCTGAACTCAGATAATATCCAATTCCATAATCAAATCCCCGATTCGGAATTTGTCGTAATTGCTCTTTAATGGACTTGAGACATTCACCCGGATGGTGAAGATTTTCTAAGGTCAAAAAGACGGGAAAAATACTGGTAAACCAACCCACAGTTCGAGATAAATTCACGGATTCAATTACATTCTCTCTTCCATGACCTTCCATGTCAAGCAAAAGCTTATAACTCCCTGTCCAATGGCCAAAAGCTTGGACTAAAGCGGTCAATAGAATATCATTAATTTGGGTGTTATAAGCTTGCGGAACCTCCTGTAAGAGTAAGCGGGTTTGTTCTTCGGTTAAGGTGAAAGAAACCGTTTTGGCATGGGCAACAATGTTGGACTGAGCTTCACCTTGACAGTCCAAAGGAAGAGGAGAAATTGAGGGAAAATCACGGTTTAGCCAATACTTGAATTGAGCGTAAAATTCTGGGATTTTAGCATAGTTTTGCAGTTCCTCAGCCCAAGTTTTAAAAGAACTGGTTTTAGGAGGAAGTTGCAGGGGCTTTTGGGTTTCTAATTGCTGGTAAATAGTGACGAAATCTTCGATGATAATCCGCCAAGAAATTCCATCTACTGCTAAATGATGAATTACAATTAACATTTTTCCCCTCTCAGCCAAGGCGAAGAAAACCACCGCCATTAAGGGGCCTTCCTCTAAATTCAGTACCCGTTGTTGAACCTCGGAAATTTCTGCGATCTTGGTCAATTGTTCATCGCAAGATAGACGGGATAAATCCACCTTTTCAAAAGCAAAATTATTGCAATCATCGCTGTGATTTTGTTGCCATTGTTCCCCTTTTTGCACAAACCGTAACCGCAAGGCATCATGGTGATAGAGTAATTTAGAAATAGTTTGTTTTAATAAATCTGGTTGTAGATTATTGGGAACTTCTAACAAGATAGATTGATTAAAGTGATGACGTTCGGGCCAATTTTGTTCAAAAAACCATTTTTGAATCGGCGTTAACGGGACTTCACCTGTAACTAATCCCTGGTCAATTTCAGTGATAGCAGTTGTCTCCGCTACGGTGGCTAATTGAGCGATAGTTTGATGACTAAATAATTGTTTAGGAGTAATTTGTAATCCCACTTGATTAGCTTTAGCGACAATTTGAATGGCGATAATTGAATCGCCTCCTAATTCAAAGAAATTCTCATTAATACTAATTTGATTTTGACCTAAAACTTCCTGCCAAATTTGGGCTAGAATTGTTTCTTTCTCGGTACTAGGAAGAAGATAATTTTCTAATTCATTAACATCAATTTCTGGTCTAGGTAAAACACTGCGATCAATTTTTCCATTCTGATTAAGAGTAAAAGCATCTAAGAAAATCAAGAAAGCAGGAATCATATAATTGGGCAGCTTTTCTTGGAGAAAAATTCGTAATTCTGGCTGAGTGAGTTGTTTATCTTTCGGAACAACATAAGCATACAAACGCTTGATTCCAAGTAGATCTTCTCTGGCGATAACAATTCCATCTTTGACTTGAGGATGCTGAAATAAAACGGCTTCTATTTCGCCTAATTCAATTCTAAAACCTCTGATTTTTACCTGATGATCAATCCGTCCAATAAATTCAATATTCCCATCGGCTAAATAGCGTACTATATCACCTGTTTTATACAGACGTGCTGACGAATCTTGACTAAAAGGATTGGGAATAAATTTTTGTTCAGTTAAGTCAGGACGATTGAGATAACAACGGGCTAAACCATCACCACCAATATGCAATTCGCCTTTAACACCAATAGGAACAGGTTGCAAATAGGGATCAAGAATATAAATTTCTGTATTAGCTAAAGGACGACCAATTGGAATAGTTGTAGCTTCTGAAGGAATATTTTTAATTAAATACCAAGAGGTAAAAGTTGTGCTTTCTGTTGGCCCATAAACATGAAGTAAATTTTGAGCGGTTCCTTTATTAAGGGACTCTTTGACCCATTGAGGATCAACTGCTTCGCCACCAAAAAGTAAATATCTTAAGCTTTGAAAAGCATGGGGAATAGTCTGAACTAACTGATTAAATAACGCTGTCGTTAAGAATAAAATAGTAATTTGATATTTTTGGAGAAAATGAACAAATTTTTCAGGAGAAAGAACTGTATCTTTATCTACTCCTATTAACTGTGCGCCATGTATCAGCGCCCCCCAAATTTCAAAAGTAGCGGCATCAAAAGAAGGATTAGAAACCTGAGCCATTCTATCAGTTGGTTTTAAATATATATAGTTAGTATTACAGACTAAACGAGTCACTCCTCGATGGGGAATAGCAACTCCTTTAGGTTTACCTGTAGAACCTGAAGTATAGATGACGTAGGCTAAATTCTCAGCGTTAACATGACTGAGAGGATTCTGTTTACTTTGTTGTTTAATTGGGTCTTCATCTTGTTCTAAACAAATCAATTGATTGACTGTTGTTGGTAGTTTTTTGATGAGGTGCTGTTGCGTTAATAAAATTTTGATTTCAGCATCATTTATGATAGATTCAAGTCGTTCTTCGGGATAGCTTGTGTCCAGTGGTACATAAGCTCCTCCAGCTTTTAAGATTCCTAAAAATCCAATAATCATTAAGGGCAATCGCTCGACACAAATCCCAATTAATTGATCTGGTTTAACCCCTAATTTTTGTAAATAACGGGCAATCTGATTGGCTTTTTGATTTAACTGTTCATAGGTGAGGGATTGTTCTCCATCGATGACCGCTATAGCATCAGGTGTTTTAACAACCTGTTCTTCAAATAACTGATGAATACAGTAATGATGAGGATAAGACGTTTGAGTTTGATTCCATTCTACTAATAATTGCTGTTTTTCCGATTCAGTCAGTAACGGTAATTCCCCGACGGTTTGCTGAGGATTGGCTACAATTCCTTTTAATAAAGTTTGGAAATGACCCACCATGCGGGTAATTCTTTCGGCGGTAAATAGGTCGCTATCATATTCCCAAAAACCTTCTAAATAAGCTCCTTTTTCGGTTTCAATTTCCTCTAAAACTAAGCTGAGATCAAATTTAATTCTCTGGTTTTCAACGGCTAGATATTGAGCTTTTAAATTGGGTAATTCTAAAGCATTGAGGGGGGCATTTTGCATCGCAAACATTACCTGAAATAAGGGATTATAACTTAAACTTCGTTCTATTTCTAACCCATCAACCACTTGCTCAAAGGGTACATCTTGATTGGCATAAGCTTCTAAAACAACATGGCGAGCTTGCTGTAATAATCCCGAAAAAGTCGGATTTCCTTCTAGGGAATTCCGCAGCACTAAAGTATTGACAAAAAAACCAATCAAAGGTTCAATTTCTTGTCGGTTTCGGTTGGCGGTGGGTGTCCCGATTAAAATATCATCTTGGCCACTATAACGGAAGAGTAAAGTGTTTAAAGCAGCCAGTAATGTCATAAATAAAGTCACCCCCGACTTTTGGCTCAAAAGTTTCAGTTTTTCTGTGAGTTCTGAGTCAATTTGAAACGAGATACTATGACCTCGAAAATTGGCAGTAGCTGGACGGGGTTTATCGGTTGGAAGTTCTAATAAAGGAGGAGCAGCCGTTAATTGTTTTTTCCAATAATTTAACTGATTTTCTAAGATTTCACCTTGTAACCATTGTCTTTGCCATACCGCAAAATCCGCATACTGTATAGGTAATTCGGGTAAATCTACGGTTGAATTGGATAAAAATGCCTGATAAAATTCAGATAATTCTTTAAATAAAATGCCTTTTGACCAACCATCGATAATAATATGATGGAAGACGTTGACTAAAATATAATTTTCATATCCCAGATCAAACAGAGTACATCGTAATAGGGGAGATTGGGTTAAATCAAAGGGTTTTTGTAGTTCTTCAATAATCTGTTTGTCAATTTGCTCTTGGGGGATATCTTTTAAATTAACAACTAATAATTTAATCTTCAGAGATGGAGCAATTTTTTGAATAGGTTTTCCTTCAACCATTGGAAAGGTTGTCCGTAAGCTCTCATGGCGTTGAATAATAGCATTAATCGTTTGCTCTAAAATATCAATGTTTAAGCGTCCCGTTAAACGGATGGTTAGAGCTTCATTATAAGCCGAATTTTGCTGATCCATCTGATAGAGAAACCACATTCTCTGTTGAGCAAAAGATAGGGGTAAATCTTCAGTTCGGGCAACGGGATTAATTACGGATTCAAGGGGTTTAGATGGTGTTGTTGCACTTCTTAAAAAAGTGAGAATTTCTGGTTTTCTTGTCCCGATTTCTTGCTTAATTTCTGGTGTCATCGCCCCTTGGGGAGCTTGATATTTTAACTTTTCTTCCTCAAGCCAAAGCTTGATGTCTAAACTATTTAAGTAAGATAAAAATTCTGCGACTTTCATTAATAGTATCCTTTTCCTTAATTAATGTTCTGGTATTTTTGGAATGGGGGTGATATTTGGCTGGGTTCAGTAGCCCTAACTTGACCTACTGTTAGAAATCCAATCAACTTGATTCGTCTATTTTTATCGGTTTATTGCCTCTAAATATTGTTTTTTAATGCTGTGTAAATTACGAGGTTCGTTCTTAGGAGAAAACAGCCCATCAGTCTCCCATTTACTGGCATCCAAACTAATTGCCCAAGCATTTAACCAGGGGTGTTCGTTAATTTTAGTTAACAGTTCGGGACTGGTATCTTCTAAGGCAATTTGAAAAATGACTTGAGCAAATTCTTCTAATAATTTTAAGCTGGCTCGATAAGCTTCTATGATTTCAGCTTCGGTTTTATTAGATTGTAAATTCCTGGTTCGCAGTTCATTCACAAAGGGGATTGCTAAGTAATCAATAAATTCAAAGCTAACCCGACCCAGGGATTGATTTGCCCAATCTCGGAATAGTTGTTGTATTCGATAGGAAAGAGGGAAAAATTCTGCATTAATCTGTTGAACTTTCATCTTAAGTTCCGGGTCAAGGAAGATGGAATTAAACATCATTAAGCAACCAAATGTCCATCCAGCTAACGTATCCCAGATCATTTTTGTTGCCATCACTATCCCATTTCCCATACAGTTGTAGGAATTTTGGATATTAAAGGTTAACCCATCGTGATAGGTTAAATAAAAGTGATTGGCATCGTCAACTCTTTCGGGAGTTAGTTGACCTTTAAGGTCAAGTTCAATCATTTGGGTGGTTAAAGAATTGCCAAAACCAATACTATCTGAACCAGGGGAATAAAAAGGATCGGGAAATAAACCGGCTTCACCAACACAAGTCCAACGATCAAAGGAAAAGACTTGTTTGGAGGAGTAACTATATTTCGGCATCTTTCTAAAGTCTTCAGGGGATTTACCTTCTAAATGAGCCGCTAAAACGGGTTCATTTTCCCTTAACCACTGCAAGGCTAATTCATAGTTATGATAATTTTTTAACGGGTGAATATCTTGACGAGTCACAATGCCAATACTGGTATAACCTGTGGATAAAGGAATTAACCAAACCCAGTATCCTTCACCGCATAAATGATTTGTAGAATAATAACGGTTGTTATTAGGAACACGCCGATGCCATTTTTCTTCACTGGCTGGCACAAAATTGCTGACATCAAAACGACACTCAACTCGGAACCAAACCGCACTGTAATTATTATGATTAGGTTTCGCTAAACCGAGTTTCTTCTGTATAAATCGACGGCGACCCATCGCATCGACAACCCATCGGGATTTAATACAATGAGTTTTTTGATTCGCTCCACTACCTTGAGTATAAATAATTTTATGCTGTTGCTGTAGCCCTTCAGCAAACTCGATGTCTTGAACTGAACAACTTTCCTTAAGATCAATTCCAGCTTCAATATTAAATTGGCGTAAATCATTTTCTAATTTCCCCCGATCAATTTGATAAGATTTAGGATCATGAAACTCTGATAATCCCAGTTCAGGTCTTTTATGAAATTCAGTTTCTTGAGGTTTGAAAAAATAACGTAATCCCAGTTTAGATAAATGTTGATTGTTAAAATAATCGGTTAACTGCAGCGTATTTGCTAAATAAAAAGCACCAACTTCAACGGTTGATTCCCCCACTTTAAAACCAGCTTCGGGTAAAGGACGAGCCATTTTATCAAGAACAACAACGGAAAGATTAGGTTGTTGAAGTTTTAACTGTCTCCCTAAGGTTAAACCCGCTAATCCACCGCCACAAATTGCCACATCATAGTCTGTTTCCGAACTAAAATTGTCAGCTTGTTCACGCAATAAAACGATGAGTTCTTCTTTATGCTCTTTCAATTGTTCGAGTAAATCGGGAGTCATAACACCTTGAGGAGAACGATAGCGCAGCTTATCCCCTTCCATCCAAATTGTCACACCTAAATGATTCAGATCCGATAAAAATTCAACTGTTTTCATAAATTTAAGTCCCTCAAAGACTAAATACTATAGACCAAACAAAAATTATCAATGGCGGGGAGTCGGTGGTTATTGTTAAAGTCAGTTGCTATGGGAGCAACCGCTTACATACTCCACAAAAAGACTGTTTTAAACCGAAACTATTTATAGCATATTCTGGATGATAAATTTTAGTGATGGATACAATTTTTTACATTTTTTTCCAAAATGGATCTGAAAAGCTTAAATTTTAGTTAAGCTATTTTCATAATTCTCCTTCTTCATAATTTTCTGAGGCTGTTGTCATAACTTTACCACTTTTGGATACACTTTGACTATTGTTGGCTACATTAAGCACCTCAATCGTTTGAGTTAAACTGGCAACAGTTGGATATTCTAATAAACTGTGCAAAGACAATTCTACCGAGAAAACATCGCGTAAACGAGAGATGACTTGACTCGCCAGCAAAGAATGTCCTCCTAGTTCAAAGAAATTGTCATGAATTCCAATTTGAGATAGATTTAACACCTTTTGCCAAATCTTAGCAACTTGACGTTCAGCTTCCGTTCTGGGTGCTATCAATTCGTTATTTTCTTTGCCTTGGAGTTCCTTGAGTAATTGCCGCTTATCAATGTCTCCATTATCCTTAATAGGCAGAGATTGTCGCAGAACTAGGGGACATTGATAGGACGTTCCCAATCGATCTTTTAGACTAACATGATTAGGTAGATTGACCGATTGAACTGTAGATTTACGGGTGTAATAAGCCGTTAACTTTTGGCATCCTTCCGACCTAGATGTGAAACGATTAATCTTGCTATTACTCCCATCTAAACCGATTATTAATTGTCTTTGGTTGTGATATAAACTGGTTAGAAATGAGTCTAAACCTTGCCGTACTGTCATATCATAATACCCTTGAGATCGGGTTATGTATTGCATCTGATAACCTTGGCTAATCCCAGTTTCTTGCCAAGTTGTCCAACTGTAACAATAACTGGGGAACAAATTCTTAGATTTTTGATAGCTGTTCAAAGACTCAAGGAAACTATTAGCCGCCGCATAGGAACCCAAAGCCGCTCCTCCAAAAAAACTAGCCAAGGAAGAAAAACTAATAAAAATTCCCTGAGATTCTTTGAGAAGTTGATGTAAAACCCAAGTTCCTATTACTTTAGGACGAAGAATTGTCGATAAACCCTCTTGATTTTCGTCCAGAAGTAAACAATCTTTGTAAATTCCAGCCAGATGAATCACCCCATTAAGTTCTCCTTGCCATTGTTTTTTAACCTGTTCTACAGCCTGTTTAACTTGAGTGAAATTAGCCACATCTACCGCCTGGTAAATGACTTCTCCCCCAAGGTTTTCTAAAGCTTGGAGATTTTTGATTTTTAAGGATAATTGATCTTCGACTTTGAGGTACTCACTCCAGAGGTGTTTTTCTGGTAAAGGTGTTTTTCCAATTAACAGTAAACGAGCTTGATAATTTTTGAGCAAATACTGAGCAATTTGTCTGCCAATCCCTCCTAGTCCTCCAGTAATCAGATAAATTCCCCCTGATTTAAAGGGTAATTCCTGTTGGCTGTGTTGAAGTAAATTGACTTTTTCCAAACCTGCAATTAAACGTTTCCCGTTGCGATAGGCAATTTCTCTTTCCTTGGATAAAACGGATAGTTCTTGCAGCAGATAACTGACATTAATTTCGGTTTGATCCAGGGGTAAATCCAGATGACGAGTATTTAACCAAGGAAGTTCTTGAGCTAGGGTTTTGATCAGTCCTAAAACTGGAGATTTTTCATAGGCAATTTCATCGGTTTCTATGACAAATTGACTATAACTAGAAACAAATAGCAATTGAATTTTTGAGTTAAAATCATGAGTTTTAGCTAAGGCTTGAACTAGGAATAATAAATCATAAGTCCCTTTTTCTTGTGCTTTTTCTAACTGTTCAATTGTTGAAATTTCTCCCTGATAGTCTTGATAAGTCCCCAGATGAATAATATTGCCAAGAATAATTTTTCGCTCGGATAAAGATGCCATTAACTGTTGATAATGATTGGCTGTCCCTGGTCTTAGGGTATAGCAATTTTGACTGATTTGAGAAAATTCTTCCGCTGCTAAAACCGTGATACAGGGTAAGTTTTGCCCTTGGATTTTTTCTGCTAAAGATGCTCCTAAACCCAAGGAATCCAGAAAAATTAAACTACAATACTTGGAAAGTTCGGGTTTTAAGTTAACTGGAGATCGAGGTTTCCAAACTTTCTGGTAAAACCAATCAGGAAGGGTTTGAGCATTTTCTAACAAAAGATCTATTTCTTTTAAAATAGAATTAAATTCTCCATTTCCGAACCGTTTTGTTAATTGCGATCGCTGAATTTTACCAATGGAAGTTTTAGGAATTTCAGTTTTATTTAAGGGGATTAAATATTCAGGATTAACCCCAAAGCTGTTAATTACTTTTCGTCTAATCTTTTTCAGAAGTTCCGCTAGATGCTGGTGATCAAAGGTTTCTGCACTAAAAAATAAAGCTAATTGATCGGTACTATTCCTAGGATCATAAACAGGACAAGCGGCTGTGTAGGACGCTTGTACTTCTTCAATAGTTTCCACTACAGTTTCAATTTCATGGCTATAATAATTCACTCCATTAATAATAATGGTTTCTTTACTTCTTCCAGTAATGACTAAATGACCGTTACTAATAAATGCGAAATCTCCTGTCTTAAACCAGCCATCTTTTAAGAAAGCGTCTTGATTCGCTTCTGGGTTTTTATAATACCCCGGTGAAACTGGATGTCCTTTAACTTGTAAATGACCAATGGTTTCTTCTGGTAATAGGAAATTATCAGCATTAACAATTCTAATCGATATCCCCGGAATGGGTAATCCTAAATCCGTAAAAGTTGCACCATTGGGATGTTCAGGATGGACTCGTTTTAAGGAAGAATTCAAGGAGGATTTATCAACCGTATGAAAGAGTAATGGCTGTTGTTCTGTCGGCTGATAATAGGTAATTCCTGACCCCATTTCTGCCATCCCAAAAGCAGGACGCATCGCCGTTTTTTTCAGATTATATTGAAGATGAAGTTTGTTAATAAATTCTCCAACGGCTTGACCAGAAACGGCTTCACCCGCCGCCAAAAAGAATTTGACACAACCTAAATTCCAATTTTGATCGGGTTCTTTTTTTAAAGCTTCATTGATCAAATTATAAGCAAAATTAGGAGCCCAACTATGGGTAATTCGATATTGATCAATTAAATCTAACCAATTCAAAGGACGACCTAATATATATTCAGTTTGAACATAAACCATTTGGCATCCTAACTCGACACAGCGAATATTCCAGTCTGAAATACTTCCAATATGATCAAAAGGAAGCCAATTAAGAATAATATCGTCGTTTTGATGTTCACAAATGATGTTTGTTCCTCGCGCACGAGAGATCACATTTTTATGGGTTAATGAGATACATTTCGGTATTCCTGTACTGCCTGATGTTAGATTAAAGAACGCGATATCATCCGGTTGACTAATAGGAGGCTGATGGGGAGAATGAGTTTTTAATTCTTCAATAAAACTCAATCTTAAGGTTTGATTAGGCAACCATTGTTCTAAATGTTTTATCTCTTGCTGACGGGATTGATTTGTGATAATAATAGGCTCATCTAACAACTGCCAAACTTGACATATTTTATGAATTTCATTATTAAAATCTTTATAGCTGGGTGGCACTGAAATAATAACAGGAATAAATCGCCCTAAAAGACACCCCCAAAATGCGGAAATGATATCATAGTTTTCCGATAGCTGAAGAATTACTTTATCGTGAGCTTGTAAACCCTGCTTTTCTAATCCAGCTTGTATTTGTTGAGCGTCTTCCCATAATTGTTGATAAGACTGAAAAACTTCTGATCCATTAGATTGAATATAAATAATCCCTTTATTTGAATAATTTTCAGCAGCTTTTTGGAGGATTTCTGCCAAGGTTTTAGGCTGAAGTTCAGATTCTTCTAAAAGCTGTCCGTGACTGATTCCAGCTTGAGTGTTAGAAGTGTGAATCCCCAGATGAATCGGGGTTTCAGATTTTTGATGATCATTTTTTTTCTCTATTTTTAAGGGCAATAAGTCCGATAGATGTAGGGGTAAAATTTTGTTCTTTTTAGAAGTCATGACGACAGCGACTTGATCGATATCTGACAAAGAGCCTAGTTTTTCTTCTGTTTCCTGAACTTGATGATCATCGATAATTTCAATATTCTTTAATGCAGTTTCATCGACATCACCGCTATCGGTTAAGGGTAAACTGGAAATTTGCACATAGATATTAGGTAGAAGATTGTCCGGTAACTGAGACTGTAAATCGGAGGACAATTGTTCAGAATTCCAAGCTCCAGAGGAAACAATATAGGCGACTAATTCACCCTCTCGTATCATAAAATAGCAATCTTCAATCAAAGGATTTGATAAAAAGACTTCTGCTAATTTATGACAATTTAATTTTGGATTTTTGTGTTCCGTCCTCATGCCTAAAATCCTCGGTTCTGTGTACAGGCCAATTCAAGCCTGAATTGCACCACTGTCTGAGCTATCAGAGCATATCTCATTCGGGCTAGGATAGTCAAGAGATTTTCGAGGACGATTGTTAAGCTTTTCGTAATTTAAATTGCCTGTTGAGATGAGGTACTTATGCAAGAGGCAAGACTCCCCCCAACTTTCCCACTTCCGGGGGGTGGGGGAGATTCGGCTAATCCAAGAATAAGGGATTTAGATCCGTCTTAGCTTAGTCCATTAGTCGGCTCGTTTAATCCCCTCTCCCAAGAATGATCAGGAGTAGCAAAATAAAAATCTACTCCTAGTTTCTCACTCAACTCTTGATGTCCAATAAATTCTTTGCCGTTGTCACAAGGGTCGATTTTTCTTTTGTCAGAGGGAATCTCTGGGAAAAGTTTTGCGGTCACTCGATTGATTTTACTTTAACTTAGTTTTGATAGATCATTTTATAAGTAATAGGACAAAATTAACTTCTTGGAACACAATATCTAAGGCTCTGCCTTAAAATAGCATTAGTATTCAGGTAGAACCTAAAGAGAGCGTTCCCCGGTTCTACTTGGGAACGAGATATTACTCGGACTCTATTGGAGGACTTGGGGACGATTTACTTGAATATAGTAAAATGTAGGATTAGAGAGGGAAGTTATGGTTTTTCTAAGATAACTCGACCGACTTCTCTGCAACAGAAAGCGTTATATTTATTAGGGGTTTCCTTAATTTATAGCCAGTAGCGAGCGGCACAAATTCTCTTAATCCCTGTCACAGCACAGGTTATGGCCTTTTGTCAAAGGGGAAGTCTAGATATTTAACAAATCTAATTTCACCGAAAGATTAATTTAACCTTGATCTGTCGGGACTGATTTCTTAACCTTTTAATAAATTGATTTTTCCTCCAGTCAGGCTAAAATCAGTAGGATTAGCATCCAAGATAATCAGGGTAACTTTGGTTAATCTGGGGCAATGTAGCCTAAAAAAACGCCAAAAATAGTCAAATTTAGACTTGAGTGGCTTCTTACTAACTGTTTAATCTATTATTTAGGTATTAGACTCTATGGCTAAAGCTTCTACCGTAACTTCTGAAATCGATCTTAAAGATTCGCAATATTACTTTAACCGAGAATTAAGCTGGTTAGAATTTAATCGTCGCGTGCTTTATGAAGCACTTGATCCTCGGACTCCCCTACTGGAAAGATTAAAATTTACCGCCATTTTTTGTGCCAATCTCGACGAATTTTTTATGGTACGGGTGGCAGTGCTTAAACAACAGGTAGAGGCAAATGTAGCCGTTTTAAGTGCCGATGGCCGGACTGCCTCGGAACAGCTAACCGAGATCAGTAAACGTCTGCTTCCCCTTGTACAACAGCAGGATCGTCTTTTTGAACACACCCTAAAAAATCTCTTAGTAGAACAGGGAATTCATCTGATTAACTATGTAGATTTAAATCAAGAACAGCGCAATTATCTCCATGATTACTTTGAACAAAATATTTTCCCCGTTTTAACTCCCCTAGCGGTGGATCCTAGTCATCCTTTTCCCTATATTTCTAATCTTAGTCTCAATTTAGCCGTAGTCGTTCGCGATCCCGACACCGATAAAGAATTATTTGCCAGGGTGAAAGTGCCGCAGGTTTTCCCCCGTTTTCTGGCATTATCCAAGGAATTACGCCACCAAGACGGAAAAGCTTCGATTTGGACGGGAGTACCCCTTGAACAGGTGGTAATGCACAATTTAGAGGCACTTTTCCCCGGCATGATCATCCAAGAATGTTATCCTTTTCGGGTGACACGCAACGCCGATATCTCCGTCGAAGAAGATGAGGCCGATGATTTATTATTAGCGATCGAGGAAGAAGTACGCAAGCGCCGCATCGGTAAATCGGCAGTACGTCTGGAAATCCACAGTTCTACTCCTAGCAATATTAAAGACCGGATCATGCGCGATCTGGGACTTGAGGAGATCGATGTTTACGATGTGGATGGACTGCTGGGACACAAAGATTTATTTTATTTTCTGTCTTTACCCTGTCCCGAACTGAAAGATCCCCCTTGGAATCCTGTCACCCCACCGGTTTTACAGGGATTGCGAGAAATAGTTGACGGTAACGAAGACGGTATCCTAGAACAGGATGGCGAAGATATTTTTACTTTAATTCGCAATAACGATATTCTCGTTCATCACCCATACCATTCCTTTAGTGCCTCAGTACAACAGTTTATCGCCCAGGCGGCCTATGATGCCCATGTTTTAGCCATTAAAATGACTTTGTATCGTACTTCCGGAGATTCCCCGATTGTCAATTCCCTGATTGCAGCGGCGGAAAATGGCAAACAGGTAGCGGCGTTAGTGGAACTAAAAGCTCGCTTTGATGAGGAAAATAACATTAGTTGGGCGAAAAAGCTCGAACAAGCCGGAGTTCACGTTGTTTATGGCTTAGTTGGTCTGAAAACCCATACGAAAGTGGTTCTCGTGGTCAGAAAGGAAGGGGATAAAATCCGTCGTTATTTCCATATTGGCACGGGCAATTATAACCCAAAAACGGCTAAATTATACACTGATTTGGGTTTACTTAGCTGTCGTGAGGATTTGGGGGCAGATATCACCGATTTATTTAACTTTCTGACTGGATACTCTCGTCAGCAATCCTATCGCAAACTTTTAATTGCTCCGGTGAGTTTGCGAAAACGGATGTTAGCAATGATCGATCGCGAGGCCAAAAACTGTAAAAATGGCGGTACGGGGCGCATTGTCGCAAAAATGAACTCTATTGTCGATAAACCGATTATAGAAGCTTTATACGCCGCTTCTCGTGCCGGTGTGCAGATTGACTTAATTATTCGCGGCATCTGTTGTTTACGGCCCGGATTGCCAGAAATAAGCGAAAATATCCGAGTAATTAGCATTATCGGCCGCTTTTTGGAACATTCCCGCATTTTTTACTTTTACAATGATGGTCAGGAGGAGGTTTATATTGGTAGCGCCGATTGGATGACGCGGAACCTGACTCGTCGCGTGGAAGCAGTGACACCCATTGATGAACCAGCGATCGCCAAGGAACTGGAAGAAATTCTCGGCATCATGTTGTCAGATAACCGGCAAGCATGGGAATTACAATCCGATGGCAGTTATATTCAGCGTCGTGCTGACAATGAGGGACAGGAAAGCAGTACCCATGTAATTTTAATGGAAAAAGCCCTTAAATCTGCGGGTGTTAGTCAATAGGAACAGTTATCAGTTATCAGTTATCAGTATTCTCTCGTTGACCCCCTCGGATGCCCTTCTACTTCTGGAGTTCGGGGCTTGATAATCTGACTTATTGAGAATAATTTTTATTTGTCGGAGATAATTTAACCCCCCCTCAGAAAATGGGGTGTAGAATGGTGTCAGGGCAATACTTTCATTTATTTCACGGGAACTATTTGTTAGGATCGAAAAATCTTTACGTTCAGCCACAACCATGAGCGTTCTTGTCAAACCCTCTAGCCTGATTCCCAAAGGATTGCGGGTACAACAGATTAATAATCTCAGCCTATTCAAATTTACAGATGAACTGGGCGATTAGATGCAGACGCTTCTTGACAAGAAAAAAGCTGATGATCTCACCCCAGAGGAAGTCCTTGAGCTAGAAGCGATTGGCGAACTCGACCAAATTTTCAGCTACATCAACGCTGTCATTGCCGCCAGAGTAAATGGTCATTCCTAAATCGCTCCACCATATTGTTCGACAACGCGCTAGGTTTCAGTGTGAATACTGTCACTATCCCGAACTCCTCAGTGATGCTCTCACCCTGTTTTTACATTGGCGCAAGTCATGCTATATTATGGGCTGTGGCTCTTCGTTACTTGGCATGATTCGATCAGGGGGCATAAATCGAAGCAATGTCTTTCTGTGTAAGGGTTTTATCCTTTATAACCCCCTCCATTGCATAACACAAACCGAAGAGCCTAAACTGCTAAAAGTTGAACTTTTTCTGGATCGGCTAGAAGAAATCACAGACCAAGCTTCTGACGGTATTGAGAAAGCCAAGCTTTAAACCGTTCGCAGTACCCAAATCAAACTATCTCTTTCATTTAATCAACTCAAACTACTGGAGAGACTCATGGTTGAAACTACAACAAAACTCAAAAAGTTTACGATTTTACATTCCAATGATATGCACGGCGACTTTTTAGCGGAGGCTAAAACTGGACAAGGTGGTTTGATCGGCGGGTTATCATTGCTTTCTGGTTATATCAATCAAGTGCGTCAAACGGAAAAAAATACACTTTATGTTATTTCAGGTGATATGCTTCAAGGTTCGATGATTGATACCGAATTTAAAGGCTTATCAACCATGGAAATCATGAATTACCTAGCACCTAATGTAGTGACTTTAGGAAACCACGAATTAGACTATGGCTTTCCTCATTTGCTCTTCTTAGAAAAAATGGCAAACTTTCCTATTGTTAATGCCAACTTGTACATTAAAAAGTACGGTAAAAGGTTGATGAACCCCTATATCATCCTCAATGTAGATGGATTTGATGTTATGTTCATTGGTATTGTCACCGAAGAGGTTCTTAGTGCCTTAAAGCTGGACAAAAGCATTGGTACATTTGTTGGACTAGAAGATGCAGCGGCTGAAGTTGGTAAGATCTGTAATACCTACAAAAATGAAGATATTGATTTGACAATTCTCCTAACTCACATTGGTTTTGAAGAGGATCAAAAGTTAGCGGCTATGTTAGACCCTGAGTGGGGGGTGGACATGATCATTGGTGGACATTCTCATACACTTTTAGAACAGCCTGCCCAAGTAAACAACATTTTAATCACCCAGGCCGCCGTTGGGACTGATCAGATCGGACGTTTCGATATTACAGTAGACGACGATACGAACAGCATTGTCGAATGGAAATGGGAGCTTATTCCTATTAATGATCAGGTAGCTAGTCCTGACGTAGATTTGCAAAATTTTATCAATACCTACAAAGAACAAGTAGATCGCAAGTACAATCGTATTGTTAGCCGTTTAAATCGTAAATTGACTCATCCCGTGCGCGAACAAGAAACTGAGTTAGGTAATTTAATCGCTGATATCTTCTTAGAAATAGATACGATTGATGTCGTGCTTGTCGGTAGTGGTTCCATACGAGGTAAAGAATTAGGGCCTGTGGTCACTCTTGAAGATCTTAAGAAGGTTTATCCGTATGATGGTTCTCTTTATAAAATTAAAGTTACTGGAGCGCAACTGACAAAGGTATTTACCCATTTTCTGCGCCCAGAAAACAGAAAGCCTGGGGAAAGTCAATGTTATCAAATCAGCAAAGGTGTTCGAGTAGTTTATAACAATACTAAGAAAGCAATTGAATCTTTCAGTATTAATGAACAACCTGTAGAGGCTGATCGTTTATATGTAATCTGCGTGCAAGATTATCATTATCAAAATTCGCTGAAGAGTTTGAATCTCACGCCTGAAGAAATAGCTAACGCTAAAGTTGTTACTACTTCAAGCCAAGGTGTTCTTGAAGAATATTTAAGTACTCATCAACTCCTTGACGGTCAGGTGGAAGGACGCTGGACTTTTGTTAACTAGAGTTTATGACTCTACCCAATTCGTGAAGCGTCTGAATGGAAACGAGGAATGTTAAAACATTCCTTTTTATTTTCCGTACAACTTGCTTCCAATTCGTGAAGCGTATGAATGGAAACCAAAAACGCTGCCCGACCCGACCTTCTGTGGGAAAACGATAGCTTGCTTCCAATTCGTGAAGCGTATGAATGGAAACGTGCCACTAAGGCCACGGGTAAAGGGAGCAGTTAGCTGACTTGCTTCCGATTCGTGAAGCGTATGAATGGAAACCCAAAAGGATTTTGAATCGCATCTGGCACATCAAAAGCTTGCTTCCAATTCGTGAAGCGTATGAATGGAAACAGAATGCCCGGGATCAATCCCATCTCATCGGTTAAGAAAAATCCGAGATTTCAGCGAGATTATGCGTCAGTGGGGACAAAAATTTCAGAGGAAGTTTAACCAGACTGAACTCGGCAGAATAATTTATGCGGGAGGAGATGATTTTTTGGGCATCGTTTATAATAGCCAATTTCCCGATCCACAACTCAACTCGATCGATCTCGATTGAGTTCTCCACTGGCTACAAACTCCTCATAAGTAGGGTTTGCTGAATAAATGTGAAATGTAGGCAAGGTCAGGGTTTTGTGGCTTTTCTCGTGAAACAGGTGCAAGATTTTGAGAGAATCGTGCTTCAAAACCTTGCGTCTTCATCGGCCCGCGTCCTGTAGGGGCGAAGCATTCGGGCAGTAACCTATCGGTGAAACCGTAGATTTTCTATCCGAATGCTTCGCCCGTACTTTTTCAGCAAACCCTAAGTAGCGATCGCACTTTCAAAAGACCAAATAATCACATTTAAAGGATTTTGCTTTAAATCTTTTCATAAGTAGGTAGGCGTTAAAAGCTGTCAGATGCCCCCCTTATTAAGGGGGGATTAAGGGGGGATCGGCACCCCCCTTATCAAGGGGGGATTAAGGGGGGATCGGCACCCCCCTTATCAAGGGGGGCAGGGGGGATCGAACCTAAAATCCATTTTTAATTTAATTATAACCAGCTACTTAGGAAGCAATAAAATCATCTCGTGAGATACCCGCTTGAGTGCAAATAATCCTTAGTGTAGAGCTTTTAATTTGCTTGTGATTGGGTAGCGTTAAAAGTGTTGTTGTTCCATCTGGATTTTTTCTAATCATAGAAATATGCTCTTTTTATCTAACAATTGAAAAACCAAATTTTTCAAGAACTTTAATCACTTTGGCTTTAGGGGCATCAGCGGGAAATTTTGCCATTAGACTATTGCTTCTACAACAAAGGCTTCTAATAAAGATGAGTCAGCTTCGAGAACTGATTCCCCAAAGGTTTCAACATGAAAAGCGATCGCCGATTGCACATCAATAAGAGCATCTTCATGGGTATCACCCTCACCGACTACTACGCCTTGAATTCCCAATGGATAGGCGATATAGCCATCAGAATGTTTTTCCACAATGATTTTAATGGATTTCATAAATTCTTGACACTTTACAGGAATTTCCTGATCCTATCTCATTTCTATAGGACTTTGATAAGAAAACGATCGCACTCCTCCTCATCAAAATCTCCAAAAAAGTTGCTTCTCCCAAAAGTGATCGCTATCCCTCATCATCAAAAAGCGATCGCATCCTCCAATTGTATCCCCACAAAACGTGATCGCTATTCTTAAACGATGCTATAGTCAGAATAGTGAGTTCTAATTACAAGAATGCAAGTTAAAGACCTAAGTGTTGAAGATTTTAAGTTTTTGATTCAAGAAACTGTTACAGAAACAGTTCAATCTCTACTAAATGATCCTGATATTGATAAACAACTTAAAACCGAAGTCTCTCAATCTCTAGCTGACTCTTTACAGCGAACTCGAAATGGAGAACGGGGAATTTCTGCGGAAGAAGTAGCTCAAAGATTAGGATTAGATTGGTAATGCCTCGCCATATAGAATTTACCGATAAAGCTTTTGAAGGTTTAGAGTCGCTTACAGCAGTTGTTCGGGAGCGTGTCTTTTAAAAAAGTTCGTTGGATAAATGAAAATTTTGATGATATTAGACATCAAAGTTTAAGTTCTAATTTAAGCGGTTTGTTTAAACTTAGAATTGGCGATTACAGGGTGATATATTCTTTTGATGATGACTTTATTACGATTCATCAAGTTGGTCATCGTCGAGATATTTATTCTGATTAGTTTTAGTTTAATTACTTCCATTCCAAAAAATTGCTCCTTCCAAAAGCGATCGCACTCCCCATCATCAAAATCGCCAAAAAAGTTGCTTCTCCCAAAAGTGATCGCTATTCCTCATCATCAAAAAGCGATGTCGTGCTGACAATGAGGGACAGGAAAGCAGTACCCATGTAATTTTAATGGACAAAGCCCTTAAATCTGCGGGTATTAGTCCATAGGAACAGTGATCAGTTATTAGTTATTAGTTATCGGTTATCAACATTTTTCGCGGGTTAGACACAATGGCTGAAAATCTAGAGTTTTCGTTGAGGTGCGTCGATGCCTTGTCCAGTAAGGCTTTGAGCCTGATGACCGAGGTGACTATTGACAATTATTATTAATAATGTCTATGCTTTTCAATATCCCACGAAAAATCGTTGTACAATCCTTGTACAGCCTAGCTTTGCAAAGCTAGTCTTGCTTCCAATTCGTGAAGCGTATGAATGGAAACACCAAGCCTCTCCCCCTTCATGGGAATGGCCGAAAACGCTTGCTTCCAATTCGTGAAGCGTATGAATGGAAACAATTAATCACAGACTACTCGAAAACCGATGCTTTCTGCTAATGTGTCTTGCTTCCAATTCGTGAAGCGTATGAATGGAAACCTCTGGATACAGAGGGCTAAGCCACCGTAGGCTTCCTTCTTGCTTCCAATTCGTGAAGCGTATGAATGGAAACTTGTATTATTTTCAGAGTCAAGATTCCATTTTAAATCTTGCTTCCAATTCGTGAAGCGTATGAATGGAAACACAAATACATGATATACCAATCCAGTTAGTTGATAGGTGCCAATGTATTGGCACCTATCAACTAACCTTGCTTCCAATTCGTGAAGCGTATGAATGGAAACACGGCATTTTAATTGTTCATGGCAAAGATCGTAAAATTCTTGCTTCCAATTCGTGAAGCGTATGAATGGAAACACTTAGTATGCTTGGAACCTACAATGATTGTAAGGTTCTTCTCTTCTTGCTTCCAATTCGTGAAGCGTATGAATGGAAACTAGGAAAGAAGCGATCGGGTTGCGGCTTGTAACTCTCTTGCTTCCAATTCGTGAAGCGTATGAATGGAAACAATACTAAGCAACTTCAGTAGAGCGGTTTTTCGCCGCTCGTCAAGCTTGCTTCCAATTCGTGAAGCGTATGAATGGAAACAGACTAACAACCAGACGCTGATCGTTTGAATGCGGTGTTCTTGCTTCCAATTCGTGAAGCGTATGAATGGAAACGTATTTTTCGCGTCAGCAGACTGCATCACTTGCTCTGTACTTGCTTCCAATTCGTGAAGCGTATGAATGGAAACCTCCTCGTCCAGCATCATCTGGGCGGCTTGCATGTACAACTTGCTTCCAATTCGCGAAGCGTATGAATGGAAACGTTGTGCAGCAACGGAAGAACCAAAAAAGAAAAAAACACCAACTTGCTTCCAATTCGTGAAGCGTATGAATGGAAACATTAACCCAAATGGCGCTGCAATCATCATGTATCCAGCGAAGCTTGCTTCCAATTCGTGAAGCGTATGAATGGAAACTACAATCCCCTGTTGCATCATATAGTGACGCAACTTGCTTCCAATTCGTGAAGCGTATGAATGGAAACCATAAAAGACTTGCCGTTCGGAGTGATCCATCTCGAAATACTTGCTTCCAATTCGTGAAGCGTATGAATGGAAACCATTGGACCTGTCGTATCCTGACTAGCCACCGTAGTCTTGCTTCCAATTCGTGAAGCGTATGAATGGAAACCACATTTCCGGCTTCCGTTGTTCGTTACTTGCACCCGATCTTGCTTCCAATTCGTGAAGCGTATGAATGGAAACTCCACGATTTCCCACGCGTCAAGGAGCTTGACTGCTTGCTTCCAATTCGTGAAGCGTATGAATGGAAACACTAAAGAATCAATTACCCAACACTCTTTCCCTACTTGCTTCCAATTCGTGAAGCGTATGAATGGAAACGATTTACCTCTGGGCTGCTCAAATCCACCTCGACTGCTGGGAGTTTTCTTGCTTCCAATTCGTGAAGCGTATGAATGGAAACAATGTGTAGGGTCAATTCATGAATTGACCCTACAATTTTTTTAATTCCAATTAGTTAAGTGCCTGAATAGAAACGATACTTAATTAAGAAAAATCAATAAAAATAAAGATTGTTTAAGAAAAATTATTTAAAATTAACATAATAATTAGAAATTTAGTGATAGATATAAAAGTACAAAAGAGCCAATTAATCTAACAATCCTATTTTTTTAGCCAGAGATAAGTCTTTTCTAGATCTTTTCAAGGCTGTTGAATATACCTCTTAAACAATCGAGTTTTCTATAGCTTTATGTCCAAATATATAGCCATCACCTTCTCCCCCGTCCAAAGCTTTATTGAAAAATCCCGCAAATTGAGGGACCTGTACGGAGCCTCTCAGATTCTCTCGGATCTGACCAGTACAATCGTCACCCACCGGCCCGAGCAGTACCACCTAATTAGCCCCGGACTGCTATACTCCCAACAGGGAATGCCCAACCGTGTTCTCCTGAAAGTCGATAGCGAAATGCAGTCCTCCTCCTCCGAGGAAATCATTGCGGAACTGCAACGAGCCTTTTTAAATCGTTGGAAAAATATTCTCGCAACCTGTAGAAAATGGGTCGAAAACGCCCTCGCGCCTTACTATCGATCCTCAGAATGGAATTGGCAAAAAAGCTGGAAAAAGTGGGAAAGACGCACCTGGGAATTTTTCTGGGGCATGGGGGACGATCTAGAGTCCGCCATGGTCGATCTAGAAAATCGTAAACTCGCCCGCAATTGGCAAGGGGTGAATTGGGTCGGGGAAAGCTCTAGTCTGTCCGGGACTGACGCGATCGCTTGGTACGGGATGGATCGGGAAAACCAAGATATGAAAACGCTTGACTGGAGCGAAGAAAACCGACATATCGCTCTATTCTACCGAAGATTAGCCTTCCTACTCGATGGAGTTAACGATCCTGACGGCCAACCCAAAGATAGACAACCGGAAGGCAAATACATCGATGGAAACGAAAGATTGAATATTCCCGAATTAACCAAACGGTTGATCACTCTCCCACATATCGCCCGCTCTCTAGTAATCAAACTTCCCGAAGAACTTCGCCAGCGAGGATTTCGAGACCTGATCAGGAGACCGCAAGATAACCCCGCCTCAGTGGGACAAAAAACGGGCTGGTTCATGGGAGATGGCGATAAAGTGGGCGATTACCTGAAAGACCTCGGCTCAGACCAAAAAATCCGAGATTTCAGCAAGATTATGCGTCAGTGGGGACAAAAATTTCAGAGGGACTTTAACCAGACCGAACTCGGTAGAATAATTTACGCGGGAGGAGATGATTTTTTGGGCATCGTTTATAATAGCCAATTTCCTGATCCACAACTCGACTCGATCGAGATCGATCGAGTTTTCCACTGGCTACAAACCCTCGATCAACAGTGGAAAACTGGAAAAACTGAAGAAATCAATCAACGGGTGACTCTAAGTCTCGGCTTCGTTTGGGCAGCCCACAGCATTCCCCAGAGAGATGTTTTACAGCACTGTCGGGAAGCAGAACAGCGCTCGAAAAAACTAGGACGCGATCGCCTCACCATCCGCGTTTTATTTAACAACGGGCAATATGTTCAATGGACAACCAAGTGGAAATACTTGAACACGCTAAACCACTATCGAGATCGGGACGGTGGGAAAAACTGGGGTCATATCTATAGCGACTTTGCCCGACTAAAAGCCCGTCACGCTTTTGGTCTGGGCTATCTCGATAACCCTAGAAGCCATTCCGATGGCGCAGACTCGAAAATCCTCGATAACCTCTCCACACTCCTACAGTTTTTTGATCTATACTTTAGCGGCTATAAAGAAATTTTAGAAAAAGAAGATGATCAGATCGTCTCCCTCCCAAAGGACGCGCCATCGAAGGACTACGCTAGGGCGATCGTTCGCTGGATAGACGAACTGATCGCGATCGGTTGGCATCTCTCGATCGGGGAAACGATCAAAAAATAATCCTAAATCCGAATCTATTGCCTATTGCCTATCCTAACCAAGAAATTAATTTTGCACGACTACTTAGGGTTTGCTGAATAAATCTAAAAACCTTGTTGGGTAAACCTTTTAGACTTTTTTTCCCTCAAAAAGTGCCAACCATTGGAGTGATCGGGGGTAAAATCCCCGGACTTTTTCCCTGAAAATTAGGTAATTGACCAGATGAAAATCACTAAAACCCCACACCCCACACCCCACACCCCACACCCTGCCCCCAGGAAAACCTTTTTCAGCAGACCCTACTTATGTTTTCCCATCTCATCATCATTAAACCCCTCGGCATGATGTACGGCAGTTCCGGCGCGTTCCTCTCCCCAGAAAACCTTGTCGGACGTTCTGGCTCTAAATTTCCCCCCGATGCCGCCACCCTATCCGGACTATTTTTCAGCGCCAATAAAACGACCCATCAGTATAGCCATCGGGAATTAAGAGACAACCTCTTCATCGCTGGCCCCTTCTGGGCCGAAACCAATAGTCTTCGTAACGTCTATATCCCGATTCCCCGCACGAAAATAATCGCCACCAACAAATCCGACGAATGGCGAATCCGACCTGCACCCGATCGACAAGTCGTCTGGGAGCGAGATTGCGACAATGACTCAATAGAACCCGAATTTTCCTGGATTTCTAGTGAAGATTGGACAGAATCGGCGCAATACATCGCCGACAACGGATTTGCGGAACTCTCGCCGTGGGAATTTACCCCGATCCTACATCCCAAGCTAGAGATCGATCGACGCTGTACCGTCGAGAAGGACGGTCTGTTTTTAGAATACGCCGTGCAGATGAAGGAGGGAACCTGTTTGATCTATCTAGCCACCCATCCCCTCGATCCGGGATGGTATAAATTCGGCGGAGAAAATCATCTAGTCGAGATCGAGAGCGTTGAGATTAAACCCGATTGGGCCATCTATCAATTGCTGAGACAGCCAATCGAACAGGCCTTTGCGACGATTACTCCGGCCATCTGGGGATCGAAACGATTTTCCTCCCGAATTCCCGAACAACCCGATTTCCCCTCAGTTCAACTGCTGCTCACCGACAAACCCATCCCCTACCGTTACGGTTTAGGTGGACGCTTGGGACGGGGTAGGTATTCCGTTCCTTCGGGAAGCGTGTATGTGCTGGAAGAACCGATCGGGCGATCGTGGTGGGACTGGCCGGAAGACTGGTTTCCTAGAGAGGGGTTTCCCCTCAAACATATCGGCTGTGGACTATCTCTACCGCTAACAATAAAAGGATTGAATTGAATGTATCTAAAAGCCTACGGCATCATTGAAACCCTTGCCCCACTCCATCTGGGAGCCGCCGCCGGGGAAGAAAGCGGCAACCTTAACCTGATCTTTCGCGATCAGTTCACCCAAACGGGCATAATCCCCAGTAGTTCCCTACGCGGTCGTCTCCGCTCCGATATGTTAGCCCGTTTAACAAGCCAATACAAGAAGCGAGGGCAACCCCCGGAACAGGCCAAAACGAGCGCATTACAAGAAGTGGAACGCTGGTACGGCCGCGGTGCGGAAAAAAACCGACAGGAAAACTACGATTAT
Source organism: Microcystis sp. (assembly GCF_048564745.1). NCBI lineage: Bacteria > Bacillati > Cyanobacteriota > Cyanophyceae > Chroococcales > Microcystaceae > Microcystis > Microcystis sp. The sequence continues at coordinate 4,815 of NZ_JBLZRT010000158.1, read as the reverse complement.
GAATCGATTATCAAACCAGAACACGCCTCGATCGTCTGGCTGCCAGTTTTCTGCCCCGGACAACCGATCGTTTGGGTTAGTTGTCCGAGTTTACTGCGACGCTACCAACGCATTGCCGACGTCAAGGCAGACATCCCCCCCGCGTACACCGGCTCGCAAACTCTAAAAACCCGTTCCAAAAACAACTCTGACCCCGTACTTTTCTTCAACTTGGGGTTTATCACGGTGAGTTACCCAAATCGGGATCTAACACCCTGGTTTCCCCTCAAAAACCTGCCCGCCGTGGTGGTCGATGACAATGATATGGGTATGATCCACGATATGGCCCTCTATCGTCAGAGTCGCGTGCAGTTAGAAGAGGGGCGGAAAGTGGCGGCTAATAAAGCGTTTTTTAATGTCGAGGCAATACCAGAAGGAACAGTCCTCGCTTTTCCCCTTGCCCTTAAACCGATCGATGATAACGTTTGGGACAACTGGAAACCACTGGAACAAGATAAAACGGGGGATATTTATCTAGGGGGACTCGAATCGGTCGGCTTCGGCCACTGCATGATGACCTTGAAAAAACCATCGGGAGGTGCTTCATGACATGGAATCCTTATAACCTCGATCGGGCTGCCCAGGAATTGGTCTTAAAATACCGAGACAGCGAGAAAGTGTTGAATGAATCCCACAAAATGAGAACCACCGTCGCCTACGGTTTAGAACGTTTTTGGGGTGAACACCTGAGATTGATCGACAAAAATGACGCTACTGATCGACAAAAAGGACGATACTGGCGAGATGTCTGGCAGAAATTCGTCGATATCTTAGAAGATGCGGGATTACGGGTTCCCCGTGGCAAGATTAATCCTCAAGATAAACCGGAAGCTCAAACCAAAGCTATCCAAGCGATCGCCCGAGAGTTCTGGAATCAAGAAACTTTTCCCCTAGAAGATCAGAGAATCGCTCTCTACGTCCTCACCCAACTTTGTGATAGCTTGGTCTGGTGGACGCAACGATACAAACAACCTAGCACCAACCCCCAAAATCCGAACATCGAGGAGGAAGAATAAAATGCCGGACTGGTCAGATGTACCCCTCCTCTATCAAGCACAGATCGAGGGAAGATGTCAATTACAAAGACAAGAAAATAAACAAAAATCGCGGGCCTACGATTGGGTCGATCAGTGGACTAAACTTTATCATTCTGCTGACGATAGCGGTGGTCGATCCGGGCAACCCGATAACAGTAACCAATGGAGACGAAATTTATCTCCCGTCAACAGAAATAACTCCCCCGAACCACCGCAATTTAGCGGGGAAGCCAAGACGCGACCCTATACTATGACTTGGCGACTCGTCACCAATGGAGGTCAAGATGATGGCATTATCCGACCGGCTATCGGTGCGCGGGGCTATCCCTACTACCCCGGATCATCGATGAAAGGGGCTTTCCGTCGTGCCTGTACTACCGAACAAGCCCTAAAGTATTGCGGCAAACCCTCCCAAGGCGATCAGGGTTCCGAACCAGGTATTCTGCGCTTTCTAGGAGGCTATCCTACGGATAATAACTGGACTCGAAACTTAGTCGATATCGCTCATCCCCAGCAGGAAAAACAAGTTATTCAAGACGGAAAAACTAATGCTAATGTACTATTATCTTTTCACGAGGTAACTCTCAACTTCGGGATTTCCAGTACCATTCCCCTCGACGAACAAGAATGGCGAACGATCTGGCAAATTTGGGAGAAAGCGATCGGCAATGGACTCGGTTCCAGAGTTAGCGCCGGATACGGTCGCTTTAAAGATGTACCCTCACCAGAAACCCTCTTACAAGTTCATCTCAAAGGACAGGGAATCACCGCTACATTACTCGACAAAACCTCCGAATTCCGTCCCAATATGTTTAAAGCAGCCCTTCGAGGTCATACCCTACGTTTACTAGGAGGAATGACCGATGAAAAGACCGCTAAACATCTGACCCAAATCCTCTGGGGAGGTATCGACGGAGCCGCTACTCTGGGACAACTCGGCATCAGCTTCACCTACCATGATGATGATTTAAAATTTGGCGAGCATCCCTACACTCCCCCGGGTAAAAGCAAGCAAATTATGCCTCTATACAATCTCAAACGGGGAACTTTACAAATTTCCTGTATGAATCGTCGCACTTCCTCGGAAGATCGGCAAGAACTCGCGCAATTAGCCAAGGCAATAGTGCAATTTGCTCTTTTACTCGGTGGATTCGGCAAATCATGGCGAAGAGCGGATCACCGTCTCTTTTTCTGTCCCTATTTTAAAAAAGGCAATAAACCGATGATCGGGTGTCATTGGGAATTTATAGACTCTTCAAAATCTCTTTATCTTCCTATCACCGATTTACAACAAGATCTATCGCAATTTATCGATCGCCTTCGGATACGATTCCAGAATTACGCAGCTAAACAAGGCTATACGATTCATCCTGATAATCCTGTACACTGTGATTGGCGAGAAGCTTGGTATCCTTACGATAATCAAGGTGGGGTGCAAGTCTGGGGAAGAATTGTCGAGGATCGGATTAAAGCTATCAAATGGTTCCATCAACCTTACGAGGGAACCCACACCCTGCGGAACTTACAAGGAAGCATCGGACGGGACTCGCAAACTGGAAGACTTTGGCATCGAATTTACCCTTATTATCACTTGAATTCTGAAGGTAAACTGCAACGACAGAAACCACCGATCGAACTATTGACTTTCTTTCCCGAAACAACCGAGGGTAGCGCTCATTTTATCGCTTTTCTCAACGAGCGATCGGACTTTGTAAAAATTTGGTAATATTTGTCATATTTATCGGGTATGCTGAAAAAGTACGGGCGAAGCATTCGGATAGAAAATCTACAGTTTCACCGATAGGTTATTGCCCGAATGCTTCGCCCCTACAGGACGCGGGCCGATAAAGACGCAAGGTTTTGAACGATGATCAAAATCTTGCACCTGTGAGAGCAAAACAGAACCCTAAAACCCTTACCTCGTCCATATTGCTCATTTATTCAGCAAACCCTATTTATCGGGTAAAACCATGACTACTTGGATTATCACAACGGGAAACAGCGATATTCAATTAAATACCGATGCCAATTGGACGAGAGGGAAGGGATTATTTGAGAAGGCTAAAAACAACAAACCTCTCTGTAATTGCCAGGGAGAAGGTAAAGATTTTGCCAATCTTAAACGAGAAAACGATACTAAGTGTTTTCCCGTTGCCGCTAGAGTTTTGGGATTAGTTTATCAAGATCATGAACATTGTTATTCAGATTTAGTATTCCCTTTGCTTGATGTTTTAATTAAAGCATTTCAAGATAAAAAATCTCCCGATCGAGTTTATATCATCCTAACCGATCAAGAAGAGCTTTTTAAAACATCGGACATCAAAAATTCTTCCTGTCCTTTCTGGCAAGATACCTGTACCTTAGAACCGCTTTTTGAATGGTACTTCCAGACCAAACTTAAGCTAAAACCGGATTTTATCACTTTACAGCCTTCTGTTAATAATAGAGGACTAGATCACTGGGATCAAGTGTTAACTCTTGTCACCGAAGAGTTAACAAAAATACAGCCAGATGATGTTTTTTACATCAGTCATCAAGCTAGTACCCCCGCTATTTCCTCGGCCGTTCAATTTGTCAGTATTGGTTACTTCTCTAACGTCAAGTTCTTGATAGTTAATCGATATTATCAAGAAAATAAGATTAAAACAAGCCCCGAAATTATTCCGATTTCTAGCTATTGGAAACAATTACAAATACAGAAGGCTAAAAAATTAATCACAGATGGTTTTCCGGGATCGGCATTGGCATTATTAAAAGAGGTAGGATACAATAACTCAGAAGAAATTAAGGAGCTAGAAAGCTACATCGATCTTTTTAATATTAAAACCATAGATACTGGCGATGAATTCGAGCCGACACAAGCGATCAAGAGAGTTCGTAAAACCTTAGATTTAATCGAATATTTCTTGAAACAAGAAAACTATCTTCAAGCAATTATTCTATTATCTGCCGCTCAAGAAACGTTTTTAAAAGCTTCTATTTCACTCTATTTACAAAAACATATACCAGGAGGTTTTAAAGAATGGAACGAGAAAGGATTATTACTTAACTTAAAAGAAACAAAAATCCAGGAAGTGATTAAGCAACTTAAATTAGATAAAGGTGACAATCATAAATTTCAGAATTCTCATAAACTTTTTCCTTTACTCAAAGAATTTACGAAAACTGTAGATAATGATTATTGGCAATTATTAATTTGGTCATCCACAGAAAAAAGAGAGCATGAATTTGATCGCCGTAACCAACTAATGCACAATTTACGGGGAGTAAAAAAAGAAGAAATGATTCTTTATCTCACCGATCCCGAGGAATTAAGAAAGTATCTTGAAGACAAGGTTAGCTATTGCAGCAATTCTCAAAGGATTAATCTAGATCAAAGCGTAGATGAGGTTTATAGAAACGAGATTAAAGGTAAATTTATTTCTGCATTGAAAACCCTATGTGAATGGACGGAAAATGATTATATCCCTTTAGAGCATCATCTCGAAAAATTAGCAAACTCCCTATAAAAAATACGTTCCCCTAGTTTTTAGTTAAACTAGGGGATATTGATTACTTAGGGCTTGCTGAATAAATGTAAAATATAGACGAGGTAAGGGTTTTAGGGTTCTGTTTTGCTCTCACAGGTGCAAGATTTTGAGAGAATCGTCGTTCAAAACCTTGCGTCTTCATCGGCCCGCGTCCTGTAGGGGCGAAGCATTCGGACAATAACCTATCGGTGAAACCGTAGATTTTCTAT